>CAYWJE010000272.1:0-4699 GCA_964458525.1 uncultured Verrucomicrobiota bacterium | reverse complement strand
GTTAACTCAGCGGGAGAGTGCTATCCTCACACGGTAGAAGTCACAAGTTCAAATCTTGTACGGCCCACCATCCTTTTATGTTCGCATATACCTACGTCTTGTTATGTTCGGATCAAGAATGGTATATCGGATCAACGGATGATTTGGAACGGCGCATCAAGCAGCATCAGGTCGGACAGGTTCCTTCCACATCTCGCCGGTTACCGGTTGAGCTTATCTATTTTGAGGGGTGTCTATCGCTCGCCATGGCCAGGGAACGCGAGCGGCAGTTAAAATCAGGCTATGGTCGACAATATTTGAACCGGCGATTGAAACTTGAGCCGTCCGCTTGATTCTCACATTCTGCAACCTACCGCGCTCCGCGCTCCTTCGCCCACTTGAGAGCATTGCATAGCACCGTTTTCTCGCGGCTCACGCGGCGCTTGATGTTGTTCGCAGCCTCGTTGCAGACATCGAGCGCGCGGCGCACGTCCTCTCCCATCTCCTGACCGCTGAACAGCTCTTTCTCGCGGCTTCCGAAATCGAGGTTGGTCTGGATGGCACCCTCTGCAAGGGGAAATCCCACATTGTAACCCGTGAGAAACAGTCGGCAATGCATCCTGCCGCGCGCGTGGCAGTGGGCCAGGTACCATGCGGGTGAATCGTCGAGCGCATCCACTTTTAAAAGACGCAGAAGGCTCTTTTCCTTTTCCAGCAGCCCGGCTATATCCTCGACCGGAATGCTGAAGGCGCGAAGGGCCACGACGCCCTGCAGAAAGCTTACATATGACCTCGCGTGGCCTTTGATCTTGTCGGGAAGCGGCAGGCCGAGGGCCTGCTGCAAATTCCGGATCAGTACGTGCGGCTTGCCGCATGCCCTGCCGCAGTCTGCGAATGTGAGAGGCATGTGTGGGAGCCCTCGCGGGAAAAGGTCAGATGATTCTTATGGCGAACTGCGGGCATCCGGGAATGCAGTAGCCGCACAGTATGCATTTGCTGGCGTCCACTTCCATCCGCCCTTCGCCCATGTGAAGTGCCTCCTGCTCGCACGTTTGCGCGCAAGCTCCGCACTTGTTGCACAGCCAGTTGATGAATAGGCGCCTGGGAACTTTCGCCACGCTTTCGCTCATCGCTTCCGTGACAGGTTCACCCCGGAAATAGGCAAGATTAAAGGCCAGCTCCCGTTCGTCCTTCATGCCAACCGCCACGGAGTTGATCGCCTCATGACACCTGATAAAATCAAACGCCTCGACCGAGTGCCCCGATAGTAGTCCTCCGCCAAGCGGCTTCATGGCATAAATGCCCTTGCCTTCTGCGCTCAAAGCGTTCAAGACATCTAGCATGTCGAATGCGGAACCGTCCTTTATGCCGAGTCCCTTTTTATTAAAAATGGGATGACTTACGTCAATCAAGGGATTTCCGATGGCGCATCGCAGAGGTGTGACGTTGTGGCAGGAGATGCCCACGGCCCGTATAAGGCTCCGGGATTTCAGGTCAAGCAGAACATCAAGCGCGCCCTGCCTTTCGCGGAAATCCTCCGGGGACTTGACCAGGTGGAGAAGAAAAATATCCAGGCGCTCGACGCCAAGCTCATCCCGCGCTTCTTCGAACGCGGCCTGCATCTCGGCGGCGGTGCGCGCTCCGCTTTTCGTTGCTACGACGAGCCGGCTTCTATCAAATCCGTCGAGGCCTTCCCTGATGTGCTTGTAGGTCTTATAGCTCTGAGCCGTATCAATGAAATTGATGCCGCCTTCGACCGCGCTCCTGATCAGCCCGGCCCCCTGCGCCACGGATAGATTAGCCTGCAACGCGCTGATGGTGAGGGTGCCGAAACATACTTCAGTGACCCGGAGCCCAGTTCGGCCCAGTTCGACTTTGTGCAGTTGTGTCTCCGTGGTGAATCCCCTCTTGTTTTGTAACTGCTCAGCGAATTCACCGCCGGCGGCCGGCGGTTCAAACGTATGAGAAACATATAAGATGGAGCCGGCGGTCCCCGCCGGATGCCCAACGGACTGGATGTCCGTTTCTTATTGCCGTTTCCCCCGTGTTACAGTGGAGGTTTGCGCGAGATTGCATTTCGTCGGTTCATTCATCCCATAGGTTCCATTATAAAGCCGCATAGTCCACGCGGACAAGCCGAAAGCTTGCCCGTTGAGCCGCAATGGCGTTTTTTTTCATCCGGCGCGAATGGCTGACCAGATGCGCGCCCGGAATCACTTGCCCTTGATTGCGCTTTGCAGATCGGCGCAGACGGGCAGGAATTGGTCGAAACCGGCTATGTTAATCACTTCCTTTACAATCCCGGTGAGATTGCAGAGCTTGAGGCTTCCGCCCGTTGCCTTCAACTTCTTAGCGAGCGACAAAAGGCTTCGGAGGCCGGCACTGCTGATGTATTCCAAGCCGGAGAAATCCAGGATTACTTTTGCGCCGCTCTTTGATTGGATAGTCTCCGAACAGCTGGTCTCGAATTGACCCGTTGTCGCCGCGTCGAGCCGGCCTGAAACCTCTACTATGACTGTGCCCTGTTCTTCGCGAGTTTTGATATCCATACCAAGAACCTCCTCTTGTGTCTCGAAAACCGGATTATTTGTCAATTCAGGGAGAATCCCCGTATTCTTTGTCAATACACTAGACAAAACCTGTTTCCTCCGCAACATTAAAATATCGGGAACTTTTTCGTCAGTGGAAAAGCCTGGCAGGTCCATCATTCGAGATCCGGCAGGCAGGGGGATATCCTGTGCCGCCAGATTGTGCAAAAGGTGTCAGGTTCTGAGTGTCAGAGATCGTATAAACTCTTAGCAGTACCATCTAGTGTACCGATTGATTAGTCCGTGCAAGAAATAGCTGTCATTTCGAGCGAAGCGAAGCGGAGTCGAGAAATCTCCAACGTACTGAGTGGCAAGGAGATCCCTCGGCAAGCTCGGGATGACATCGTTAAGGTATTTCATTGACGGATTAGTCAATCACGACACTAGCGGAATCCTATCCCGGCCGCATCCACCAAAGCTGCTCCCAGTCCGTGCCGCCTGAATTGGCCTGCGCCGCGCCCGGCGTGCTCCTGCCGTTTTGCACGTAAAGCGTTAGCAGTCTTTTCAGTTCCTCGACAACATCGGGACGTTTCTCGATAAGGTTGGAGCGCTCTGAGACGTCCGCATTGAGGTCGAAGAGCTGCATGGACGGTAGCCCTTCGCGCTCTTTGCCGGGCCTGGGATGGCTCCATCCGCCGGAGCCAGGGCACATCTCGAGCTTCCATTTTCCGCGCCGTATGGAGAAGGATCCATCTATCGAGTGGTGCACAGTGGCCTCCCTGAGTGAAGAGTCCAGCTTCTGTCCGCGCCATGCCGGCAGGTTGCTTATGCTGTCCTCCCCCGCGTTGCCCGGCAGTGCGGCGCCGAGAATATCCGCGCATGTGGCCATCAGGTCGGAGAGGCAGACTGTCTCATCGCTCACGGTTCTGGGGCGGATTTCGCCCGGCCAGCGCACCACGAGGGGAATGCGATGGCCGCCCTCGTAGATATCGGCCTTGTGCCCCCGGAAGACATGGCTTGGATTATGACCGAATCCGGCCAGCTCGTCGAAGTCGGCCATCGGCGAGCATCCGTTGTCTGAGGTGAACACCAGAATTGTGTTCTCGACGAGTCCGTGCCGCACGAGCGTTTCTTCGATCTGACCGACCACGTCGTCAACCTGCAGGCAGAAATCGCCGTATTCGTTGGTTTCCGATTTTCCGCGAAACTCAGGCGAAGGCAGTATGGGCGTGTGGGGTGCCGGGAGCGGGAAGTAGAGGAAGAAGGGATTCCCGGTTCGCGCCTGTCGCCCGATGAAGTCCTTCGCTTTCTTAGTGAGCAGCGGCAGGACTTCCTCATGCCGGAAGTCCGGCGCGATAGGACCCTCGCGCCAGAACCTCTTGCCCATCTCCGCCGGCACGATGCGGTCTGGAACCGCAGTGGGCATGTTGTTCTCGACGTAGACGTAGGGCGGCATGTCGAGCGAAGCGCTTATGCCGAAAAAGGTGTCAAAGCCGAGGTTTGCCGGACCGCCGGAGATCGGCTTTGTGAAATCAACATCCTCCTCCTGCTCCCCTTTCGCGGCCCAGCGCCAGCCGAGGTGCCACTTGCCGATGCAGGCCGTGGCGTAGCCGTGCTGTTTCAGAAAGGAAGCCACCGTCATCCGCACCGGCTCGATCAGCGGCTTTGAATAGCCGAAATTCACCCCGCTCTTGAGTTCCGAGCGCCAGTTGTACCTGCCTGTGAGAATGCTGTAGCGGGAGGGGGTGCACACCGCCGAGCTCGAATGCGCGTCGGTGAAAATCGCGCCGCTTTCGGCAATGCGGTCGAGGTGCGCCGTGCGTAATCGCGAACGGGGATTAAGGCATGACAGGTCGCCGTAGCCCATATCGTCAGCCAGGATGTAGACGATGTTCGGTTTCTCGGTTTTTTGCGTTATGGTCATCATTGTGAGATCCTTTCTTGGCGATTTCATATCATTTATGTCAGAAGAATCATGTCTACCGATTTCCGCATTAAACATCAGAGTCCCACACAAGCAAAGGATAGAAATATCTTTGCGGAAAGAAAAATATTGACATTGGTGAGATATTTGATCGAGGTTTAATGCAAGAGAACTTATAATCAGTCCTTGAAAAAGGGTGTCAAGAAAAAAGATAAGGGGGGTATCCACTTGACTCAAGTAGCCCCAATATGTTGGATACTGCGGCATA
>CAYWJE010000271.1:0-4721 GCA_964458525.1 uncultured Verrucomicrobiota bacterium | reverse complement strand
CGTGGCAAAAAATTCTTTTCCGAAAGGCAACCGAGCGAAGCGAAGGTTATCCTTGCATCGCTTCTTCAAAAGAGAAAGGGAATATTCATGGACGCCAGCTCCTTGCCCCCGGTTGATTCTCCATCGTTTTCAAAAAAACATGCCGTTACAATAAAAATGGGCGGCATTCTGTGTCTGGTGCTGCTGCTCCTCATCCCGCTGGCAATGGTGCGGTCCGTGCTTTCGGAGCGTATGGAGCGCCGCGACGAGGCTGCTGCCGAGATCACGTCCACGTGGGGGAATGAGCAGGTCATCGTGGGCCCCGCGCTGGTGATTCCCTACACCTATAGGACGAAGAGCTGGAAGGAAGTGCTTATTGCCGGGAAGCCGGAGAGGTTCGAGGTTGTGGAGACGAACATAGCCAGCGCGTTTTTTCTTCCGGACGAGCTTTCCGTTAACGGCGAGGTGACGCCGAGCAGGCTCTACAGGGGGATATACGATGTCGTGGTGTTCAGGGGCAGGCTTGAACTCTCGGGACGCTTCCTCGCGCCCGATCTTTCGGAACTCGGCATTGCAGAAGAGGACGTTCAGTGGGATGGCGCAATGGTTACTTTGGCTGTAAGTGATTTGAGGGGAACAAGCAAAATGTTGGGAATAGAGATCGGTGGACGGAAGTTCGACTTCGTTCCCGGCTGTCGGCTCCCAGGTTATCCGTCGGGAATCAGCGCGCGCGTTCCCGGAATATTCGCGGAAGATTCAAGCCTTGATTTCGGCATGGACCTGGATTTTAAGGGCAGCAGGGGCATCAGCTTCGCGCCGGTCGGCAGACAGAATCACGTTAGACTTGAGTCCATGTGGCCGGACCCCAGTTTCCGCGGCGCGTTTTTGCCGGATGAGCGGCGAGTGGACAACGACGGATTCGAGGCGTCGTGGAATGTTTCATGGTACGGCCGCAGTTATCCGCAGCAGGGAACTGACCGGCATGGATCTTGCGCCTTTACACCGAGCGGGATCGCCGGATCGCTGTTTGGCGTGAATTTCCTCTCGCTTATTGATACATACAGGATGGTTGAGCGTGCCATAAAGTACGGGGTGCTCTTCATAGCCCTTATATTCACGGCATTCTTCCTGTTCGAGGTATTGGCATCGCTGCGCATTCACCCCTTGCAGTACACCCTCGTGGGCGCGGGCCTGTGCCTGTTCTACCTGGCCGTCCTCTCGTTGTCGGAGTTCCTGAATTTTATGAGCGCCTATTGGATCGGGGCAGGCGCATCCGCAGTTCTTATCGTCCTGTACAGCTCCAAGGCTCTCAAAAGCGGGACTAGAACGCTCTTCTTCGCGGCTGGCCTGATCGCGATCTACGCATACCTGTACGTGGCGCTTCGGCTGCAGGATTACTCGCTGCTGTTTGGAACCGCCGGGCTTTTCACGGCACTGGCCATCGTCATGTATTTCACCCGAAATGTTAACTGGCACAGGCAGGAGTAGTTTTAATTCAACCCAGGAGGAAGACGAGAATGAATTCCATGGAAAACGGAACTCTGCAACTGTATATCTCGCATAAGGGTAATGATTCATGGTCGGGCCGCCTGCCCGTGCCAAATGCGGCCAAGAACGACGGGCCGCTGAAGAGCCTCGGTGGATTTCAGAAGCTGCTGAGGATCATGAAGTTGGGCAGCAGTTATCATCCAAACATGAGGATTATAGGCGAATGCCTTTCCGGCCCGGTCGAGGTTCATCTGCGTGCCGGGGTCTACGCGCAGGACGCGCCGCTGGTCTTCGGTCCCGAGGATTCGTGGCCAATCACATTCAAGCCTTACAAGGGCGAAAAGGTCGTCATAAGCGGCGGTCGGCGCATCACGGGCTGGAAGACCGCCGCGATCAACGGCAAAAAGGCATGGGTGGCCGATTTGCCCGAAGTGGCGGAGGGTAAATGGGAATTCAGACAGCTTTTCGTGAACGGGCGGCGCGCCGAGCGCCCGCGCTTTCCGAAGAAGGATCTATTCCACATCAAGTCGGTGCCCCGCGTGGAGCACAAGGTCGGGTGGGGGAAGGGCGGCCAGATCCAGTTCGTATGCAATCCCGGCGAGGTGAGCGCCTTCAGGAATATCGAGGACGTGGAGACGGTGTGTCTCCACCTCTGGATCGAGGAGCGCTCGAAGATCGTCTCATTTGACCCGGAGAACAACCTCGTTACCGTGCAGCGGCCCAGCAAGTCAACCCTTGGGCCGGGCACGGAGTATTATCTTGATAACGTCTTCGAACAACTCTCTGAGCCTGGCGAGTGGTACCTGGATCGCAGGGCGGGCAGACTCTACTACCTGCCGCGGAAGGGGGAAACACCCGGCAAAACCGAGGTGATAGCTCCGCGCTGTCTGCAATTGCTGGGGTTCGTCGGGAAGCCGGAGGAGAACAAATACGTTGAGCATATCCGGTTCGAGGGGATCAGGTTCGCCCATACGGACTGGCGCCATCCTGATCCGTCCGATGACGCCGTCTTTATTAATACCGAAGAGTCGCGCGGGTCGTTCGGCCGGCGGCACAGCCGGGGCAAATGCGCGGGCGCTTCGCAGGCCGCGTGCGATGTGCCTGGCGTGATCTTTTTCGAGGGGGCAAGGTTTTGCGCGATCGAGCGGTGCGCGGTGGAGAACATCGGCTGGTACGGTGTTGAAATAGGGGATGCGTGTCATGGAATCCGGATTGTCGGCAACACGATTCGCGATATGGGCGCGGGCGGCGTGAAGATCAACGGAGCTGCGGCTAGCGACGCCGCAGTCAAGCTGCGTCAGACCGGTCACCACATGGTCACCGACAACGAGATCGCGCATGGCGGGCGCGTATTCCACAGCGCCATAGGCGTGCTCTCGATGAACGCCCACAGTGTTTCAATCTGCCATAACCACATCCACGACTTGTTCTATTCGGGCGTGTCGTGCGGCTGGGAGTGGGGCTACCAGGAGAGCGTGAGCAGGGACAACCTGATCGCCTTCAACCACATTCACAACATTGGCCAGAAGCTGCTTTCGGACATGGGCGGGATATACACGCTCGGAGTTCAGCCAGGGACCGTTCTGCGCAACAACCTGATACACGACATCTCGTCGGCCCATTACGGCGGCTGGTGCATCTATCCGGACGAGGGCTCGAGCCACATTGTGATCGAGAACAACGTGTGCCACGACGCCGATCGTCAGCCGTTTCACCAGCATTACGGGCGCGAAAATGTGATCAGGAACAATATCTGGGTGTTCGGCGGTGAAGCGGTGGCCATCTACAGCCGGAATGAGCCGCACCGCGGGTTCACCTGGATGCGGAACATCATGGTGAGCAACGGCGAGCCGATCTTCCGCTCTGCGCACTCACCGGAAAACGAGGCCAGGCGCATACATAGCGATTTGAACCTTTTCTGGAACCTCAAGGGAAAGGTCCGCTTCGAAGTTGCGGGCAAGAAGTTGCCGCTCTCACAGTGGCAGGCGATGGGGCGGGACACCCATTCGATCGTCGCCGACCCGAAATTCCGGAATATCAAGAAGCGTGATCTGCGCCTTGCGCCCAACTCCCCGGCGCTCAAGCTGGGCTTCGTGCCGATTGACCTGTCACAGGTGGGTCCGCGCAGGGAGTTCACCTGGGGTGGACGGAAGTGACGGTTGTGTCCTGTGAAAAACTCAGGATTCGTTCTTCTTGACTATCTCGATCCGCAATACTTCGGTTGCAGGCGCCAGGATGACGGATTCCTCAGTCTTATCGGTCTTGCGTGACTTTATAATCAGCACCTGTCCGCGCGCCTTGATGTCGAGGCACTGGAACAGGTTCACTGCCTGCATGCCGGATGTCGGACGATCCGCGAAGTAGATTCGCACCTCCTGCGCGCTCGAACAGGCTTCCCTGGCCGCCTGCCATGCCGCGACCCAGTCGCCTGCCCGCAACTCGGAGGGCTGGGCCAGCGGCGATTTCTTGTCGTTCGATTCAACCGGCATGATGGCAATCATGGACTTGTTTACATCGTCGGCGCGCGCGAGCACGCCTGCGGCCGCCATGAAAATCAGGGCAGATATCACAAAATGAGATTTCATAACCGGTTGTCTCTCCTCTCAGGCCAGAATGTTTATGCCCATTGAAGATCCGTTTGATGACTGGTTCTTCTCCGATTCCTCGAGGAGAGTATTGACATCGTAAGCGAGCTTCTTGTCGTCTTTTTCCATGGACTTGGCCGTCACATCAAGAAGCATTTTGTTAACGTGCGCTATGCTGTTCTGTCCGTTAACCGGCGCTGATGATGCGAATTCTACTTGCATTGTCGCCCCTCCCGTATTTTTGGTTCGATCTCCAAACACATGTTCAGCCGGACAAATAACGCATCAACTGAACGACTAAAGAATAACAGAAACAGAAAAAAAAGCAAGAACAATTCGGGAATGTGCAGTTTCAGAAAATGCCGATAGTTACGATCATCGTCATAGACCTGGCGCTGATCAATTCCTCGGATAATTTAAGCCACATCTTTTCGGCGCAAAATAAGGTCCTTCCGGAAATAGCGTGTGATGTTTTGGCGCTTCGAACGCAACGACCAATAAAAAAAACGTACCCGTTCACGGTTCACGGTTCAGGGTTTTCCAGGCTTCCTGGATGCTTTTCTTTTCTTCTCAATTTCAGTTACTGCTCACGTGGTCACGAATCGGTTGACCCGCCTGCGCCAAAGGCTATGGCGAGGCACGCGGGAACGGCGACGATAACGGTGGATG
>CAYWJE010000270.1:0-4767 GCA_964458525.1 uncultured Verrucomicrobiota bacterium | reverse complement strand
GCCAGTGGTGGATTCTGCCGCCCGTCTTGTTTCCGACTTTTTCAGCGGAATCAATATTCAATAAGTGTATCAGGGATTCACAACATTTTTACCGATAATAAGTTGATTACCCTAACGCGCTCATTGCTTGGTCAAATTTTCTTGTCAAACGCACAGCTTTCAAAAAACTCCGGCCTATTCTGAAACAGCCAGAACTCATTCAGCCGGAAAATCTCCCCTCTCGATTGAGATGGAAGAAACTTTTTCAATTCATGCCGCCGTGGCCGAGATCGCGCTCGCAAACCAGCCGCCGTCACGCAAATCGTCGGAGCAAACCTTTATTTACTCATTTTTCATATTCTCCTTCACTAACATCCCATAGAAAATAAAAAAGATGGAATGCTCCAGCCGCAATAGATAATGGCGGCAGGCTGTTTAAATTCAGCGTAGGCCAAGCGTGTGGCCAACGAGCGGTTCTTTTTCCATATCCATGGACGGACAGGTTACTTTGCGAGCTCAGCGTGAAAACTCCCCTCGAAAAAAGATAGAATTCGAGATGTCATTCCGATCCCGCAGTTGCAGGACGAGGAATCTCGATTCGGACAACACGCCCTCAAGACGTAAGGACGATCTCGAATTCCTGCCGGTAAGTTCCCGGTTTGATAATATACTCTGGCAGGGTGTCCGGTCCGCAACTCTTAGTTCCGAGTCCGCGGTGGACAGCGTCAGCCAGAATTGTGATCTCCGGCCGCGGCGTCAATTCGTTGGGATGCAAAGCCCTTGTCAAATCCCCGGGACTGAAGTGAAGCGCCGAGAAATTGAAAAGTTTATCCACAGCCCGCACAAGCAGACAGCGGTTGTCCTTCGCTTCGAGACTGAACCAGCGCACGTCTTCTTTGTTGCCGTTCTCCTGGGGAACGATGTACGGGAAATACTGATCAGCCACCAGTCCCTCATAGAGGTCGATTGGGTAGCCGTCCTTGCGGTCCGGGTAGCTCTCCAGCGGGCCTCGTCCAAACCATGACAGGCGTTCGAACCCGGGTGCGACATCGAAACGCACACCCAGCCTCGGCACATCTGGCATATCCCCGGCAAACGCATAGGTATTGCTGAAGCGAATGACGCCCTCCGGCCAAATTTTCATGATCATGCGGACATCGAAATGTCCTTTGCGGCAGAGATGGCGCTCCTTCACATCCAGCTTAATGCCGCCCGATGATTTTGCGATGGCCACCGAAACAGTCTCGCGTTTCAGATGGTTGTAGCCGGCCTCCTGCCATTTCCCAAGCGGGCGCAATTTGTTATGTTGTGGCAGGCCCTTTATGCCGTCGTTATCAATTGGCGCGCGCCATATATTAAATTCCGGGCCTGATACAATTATCGGTTTTCCACCGGCGGTGACGGTACGCAGTTGGCCGCGCGCCTTGTCGAACACCGCCTCAAACCCTTGCCCGGCAAGGGTGACTCGTCCCGCAGACTCCCGCACATCGAGAGCCCCCCGCCGCACGGGTCTCTTGGCCTGTCCCGCTCCCTTCCACGGCAGCCGGAACTGATCCCATGCCACCTCGTGGCCTTTCCGGCACCAGGGCAATGCTTTGCGGGCGCGGAACCGGAAGGTCACGAATGCCTCATCACCGCGACGCATGACTGGCGGCTTCGCGAGTTCCAGTTGCACCCGCATTGACTTTTGCGGTCTGATGTTCATGGCCGGCAGTTTGCCGCGCCGGATGGCGCGGCCGTTGACCGAGATTTGCCATTCACCTTCGAGCCATGAGGCATCCTGAAAATGGTCATCATTACGGATCGAGAACAGGCCCTTTTCGAGGCTGACAGCCTCGACGAGAATCGGGCGCGCGCAATGCTTAAACTCGAACATCTGCGGCTTGACCGAGCGATCCGGCATCACCATCCCGTTGCAGCAGAAGTTGGCATCGTGCGGCTTGTCGCCGAAATCGCCGCCATAGGCATAGAACTCTCTGCCCTTTTCGTCCTTCTTCACCAGCCCCTGTTCGACCCAGTCCCAGATGAAGCCGCCCTGGAGTCCCTTATAGCGGCGGATCGCATCCCAGTATTCCTTGAGGCATCCGTTGGAATTGCCCATCGCGTGGTTGTATTCGCACATGATGAACGGGCGCGGATCATCGGTTTTCTTCTTCGCCCATGCAATGACATCGGGAATGGCCGGGTACATCGGTGCGTGAAAATCGTTTGCACGCTCACCGCCACTATCATAGCTGTTGCAGCCCTGCGACCATTTCCTCTTCATGGCCCCCTCGTGATGCAGTGGGCGCCGAGGATCGTTGACCCTGATCCAATCGGCGATCAGGTTGTGGTTTTCGCCGTAGCCCGTCTCGTTGCCGAGCGACCACGCGTAGATAGACGGGTGGTTTCGGTCCCGCGCGACCATGCGCGCGCCGCGCGCGAGGAAGGCGGCCGCCCACCGAGGATCGCGGCAGAGCGTGTGGTAGTTCGCATGCGCCTCGATATTCGCCTCGTCCAGCACGTAGATTCCATACTCGTCGCACAGATCGTACCAGGCAGCGTCGTTCGGGTAATGGCAGGTGCGGACCGCGTTGAAGTTGAACTGCTTCAGCAGGCGGATATCCTCGATCATCGTCTCGCGCGGAACGGTCTTCCCCAGGCGTGGATGATGATCATGACGGTTAACGCCCTTGATCAGCACCGGGCAGCCATTGATCAGCAGTTGACGATCCCTTATTGCAATGTTCCTGAATCCTGTCCGCACCGACGAGCATTCAAGCGTCCTCCCCTTTGCGTCCAGCAGCGACACGACAACCGTGTAGAGGTTCGGCTGCTCGGCGGACCACGCCTTGACGCGCGGCAGCTCAGCCTCAAGATGGACCTCGTTGTACTGAACCCTGAACGACTTATCCGCCGGCCCACTGAGCGGGCGCCTTAACACAGGTCTACCATCCTCATTGAACAACTGAACGCTCACCGTATGGTTCTCCTCCGGCTCTGCGAAGTAATTCAGTTTTGCCATAACCGCGAGATGGCCACATGAAAACGTTTTGTCCAGATCCGCGGTTACGTGCACATCCTCCAAGTAGGCGGAGCCGGTGGAATACAGGTAGACATCGCGGTAGACTCCCGCCATCCACCAGTGATCCTGGTCCTCCACATAGGACGCATCGGACCAGCGGATGCAGGCGAGGGCCAGGTCGTTCCGTCCATCACGGAGAAAGGGGGTAAGATCGAATTCGGACGGCAGGCGCGAATCCTTGCCCATTCCCGCGAAGGCGCCGTTCAGCCACACGCACAGAACGCTCTCCGCGCCGCCGACGTGCAGGACCACGCGCCGCTTGCGCCATCCGGGCGGCAACGAAAAGCTTCGGCGGTACACGCCGGTGGGATTCTCTGCCGGAACGCGCGGCGGATCGTTTTTGAAAGGCATTTGAACATTCGTGTAGTGCGGCCGGTCGTATCCCTGCATCGTCCAGTTGCCGGGCACGATGATCTTGTTCCAGCAGGTTGACTGGCGGGCCGGTCCCGGGGCCGCCGCCTTTGCGGGAACGTCCTCCGGCCTGTCGAACAGCTGGAACTCCCATTGCCCGTTAAGCGGCTTCACCAGGCGCGACCTGGACGGGTCGCGCCGAAGGGCCGATCTCGCGTCCGGGTAAGGGTGCAGCGTGGCGCGCATCGGCAGGCGGTTGATCTCGAATATCTCCGGCGTCTCCCAGAACCTGAACATATCATCAAACATCATAATGACACTCCTTCTTTAAAACGGGCAATGCCCGCAACCCAATACGTTCCATTGTGCGCCACGGGCGCATCCACCTGCGGCGGAGAGACGGCCGTCCTCGGCCGTTAATCAGAACGGCGGAGACCGCCTGCCCGCCCGCTCGGTTGCCTCCGCATATCCGCCAACTCGAACAGTGCGATGCCGGCAGCAACAGAGGCGTTGAGCGAGCCAATGCTTCCAAGCTGTGGAATTGCAACGATGTGGTGCGCGTTGTTGAGAATGTACTGCCCCACCGATTTATGCTCGCCGCCTATCACGAGAGCCAGTTTCCCGATGGGCAGCGCCCGCACATCATCGAGCGACTCGCTGCCGCCTCCGTCGAGAGCGACCACGGTGAACCCGTGTTCTGCGAGAAGCCTGAAACAGCCTATGGCTGAGAGATCCTTCGCCACAGCGAGGTGCTCTGTTGCTCCGGCGGAGGCCCTCACCACGGAAGGGTAGATACCAGGTGTGCCCCTGGTCGACATGAAGACGTTACGCCAACCGAACACCTCAGCGCTCCTCAGGATCGCGCCGGCATTCTGAGGATCCTCGATATTATCCAGCAATAGAATCCTGTGGCTGTCCATCAGGGATTCAGAGGTGACGTATGGATAGGCGCCGCATTCGAGCACGACGCCCTGGTGTTCCGAACTGCCGCAGAGTTGGGAAAGACGCCCCTTATCGGCCCGTTCGACCCTTATTCCTGCTCTGCCAAGGAGCGACAGCAGCTTCTGCAAACGCCCGCCCGGCTTGGCAGCGCTGTTGACAACGGCCAGGAACATCCTGCGCCGACCCGCTCGAACCGCCTCGAAGGCCGGATTGATCCCGTAAATGTATTCGCATGAACTAATTTTTGACCGTGACATAGAAATTTATCCGGCCGGGGCACGGCTCTCCGAGTTGAAATCAAGAATCACCGCGCAATACTGCTCCGGTTCACATAGCGGTTTCAAGCCGCTTTTCTTTTTTCTGATAGTGGCGTCCCATAGGAAAGCACCTTTATGATTGGAAATGTTGGATAATGGAAGCCTATGGGATGA
>CAYWJE010000269.1:0-4809 GCA_964458525.1 uncultured Verrucomicrobiota bacterium | reverse complement strand
CCCGCGTACAACTCCTTCAACGGCAGCCATTGGAGGGCCTCTATGTCCTTTAGGTTCGGGTTGGGAGTGGTAATTGATCCCAGAAAGAGGGAGAAGTTGGTCATCCCGATGATTTCCAGATCCGCCTTGGGATTATCGCGCTTGAGGTCCTCCACGGCGCGCCTTGCATTTTCTTCTGTTGCCCGCAGCAGCGCCGGGCGGGGCGCTCCGCTCACCTGTTCCAGAAAATCGAGCAGCCGCCAGTGTTCCCTGGCAAACTCCGTCTCCCCGTGATCTCTTCTGAAAGCCTCGGCCGCCCCTGTGATCCTTTCGATATCCTCCGGCGGGTAACTTTTTCCGGCGATCTGCGGCATGAGCTCACGCCACTTCGAGAGGTCGGTTCCGAACCCGGCCAACGTCAGCAATTCCTGCATTGCCAGACCGGCATCGCGTTCAGCCTTGGCGGCGCTCGGGTCGAGCCGTCTGATGCCGCCCGAATCCGGCCGCGCTGGGGCAGCGGCTGTGGGCTGGGGCATTGCGGCGGGCGCGCCTCCGGACTGCGGCTGACCCCCGGACGCATGTTCCCCGGCGCCGCCGATCAGTTCGAAGGCGATGAGCACAATGTCGTTTGATTTGGCGACGGCGGTGTCGCCATATCTCTCGCGGAAAGCGGCGGCGCCTTTTGAGAGCTGCTCAGCCTGGGCGGGGGTCCATTTCTTCGCCGCTATTGCATCAGCCAGCTTGCCGGGATCGTGTCCTTCCTCTTTCACCCCTATGGCAGCCAGCAGGCGCTGGTACATCTGTTGCGCCTGCGCCTCATTTGCCTCCGCCAGCCGCGTCTCAACCGAGCTGACCAACGCGGGGCCAAGTCCGCCGCCGGCGTCCCTAAAGCTCGCGAGCGCTCCTGGGATGTCCCTTGATTCCATGAGAAGCATCATTCCCCGCGCCACGCACAGCCCGGGCGTCTTCTCGCTGCCAAGTCGGTTCAACTTCTCGCCGATGCTCAAGTCGGCCGCTCCGAAATTGCGGCCCGCGTAACCGCCGCCGAGCTCCCTGCGCGCCCGGACCATCCCGCCTTCAACGCCGGTAACCCTCAGCTTCTCCCTTCTGCCGGTCTTGAACTCGATTTCGACTTCCTGCCCCTTCTGCTTCTCGAAGCTCGCGAGGATGAGTCCATCAGCCCCGGCAGCCTCCAGCGCCGTCTGCCCGGCCTGTTCGAGCTCGCCGGCAAAGACCGCAAGTTCGGGGTTGCCGGCAGCGTCGGCCAATTGTTGCTGAGCCGCGGCATAGTCGCCCTTGATGATGTCATTCGCTGCTGAGCCGAGCGCCGCGGCGAGTTTCTCCTGCAGCGCCTGTTTTGCCTCCGCCGCGCGGCGTGCTTCCGCCTCCTTCGCCTCTGCTTCCCGCCTCTTCGCCGCCTCCGCCTCCCTGGCGCGCTGTTGCTCCGCTTCTTCGGCGCGGCGTTTTTCAGCCTCCGCCGCGCGCGCGGCTGCTGCCTGCTCGGCCTGCCGCAGGATATCTTTCACACGATTCAGTTGTTCGGTTGCCTTGTCGAGGTATTCCTTGTCGGCATCGCCGGCGGAAGCCTGTATCACGGCGTCGAACCGCTCGCGGGCGCCCTCATGATTATCCGGATGAGCGCTCAGATATTCAAGAGCCGCGATGTAAAGTTCGTGCGCCTTTGACGGCTCTGCCGTCGCCGGAGCCTGAACCGAAGCTTCGGACGGCGTTGTAACGGCGGGAGGCGCCGCATCCGGCGCGACGCCGGTGCCTTTGCCCCTGCCGCCGAGAAGCAGCGCTCCGGCCGCAATGGCAATGGCGGCGACAGCCGCCGCTCCGAGCCACAGCTTCTTGTTCTTCGCGGAGTATCGCCGGACGGGAGTTGCGGGAACCGGCGCGCCTGTGCGCTTCTTCACCTTCGGCCGCCGCTTCTTGAGTTCGTCCAGAGCGCCCTTGTCGCGGACCCGCATCAGAGTGGACTCGCCGTTGGCGGGCGCCTGCATCGTCGGCATCTCGCCGGCCAGCACCCGGTCCATGTCCGCCAGCAGCAGCTCCCATGTCGCATGCCGCTTGTCGCGGTCCTTCGAGAGCATGATCTCCATCAGCTCCACGCAGCCTTCGCTCAGATTGGGATTGAACTCGCGCGGGTCGGGCAGCGGCTCGATCATCTGCTTCTTGATCACATCGAGAATGCTGCTGCCCGCGAAGGGAACTTCGCCGGTCACCATGTTGTAGACCGTTGCGCCCAGCGAATACATGTCCGCCCGGAAATCAACCTCCTCCGCGCCCTCTGCCATCTCCGGGCTCATATAGTTCGGCGAGCCCATCATCACGTTGCCGCTTGTGAGCTGGACGTCGGTTTGCAGGCTCTTCGCAAGCCCGAAATCAACGAGCTTGGGCTCGCCGGCCTCGTCGAGAAGAACGTTTGCCGGCTTGATGTCCCTGTGCAGCAGCTGGTGATTGTTCCACGCGTAAGCCAGGGCGCCGGCCAGCTTGCGCGCGATCTCCAGCGCGTCCCGTTCTTCCATGCACCCGCCGTCGTTCAGGTAGTCCGCGAGCGACTTGCCGCGCACGTGTGCCATGGCGAAGAACAGCACTCCGCCATCCTCGCCGGCATCAAAGGCCGTCACGATGTTCGGGTGCTCCAGCCGGGCGAGAAGTTTGAGCTCATTGAGGAAGCGGGCGGCGAGGTCCTGCCGCATGCACAAATGGGAGGGAAGAATCTTGAGGGCGACATCGCGGTCCATTGAGAGCTGGGTCGCAAGGTACACCTCGCCCATGCCGCCGGCGCCAAGTTTCCGCTCGATCCGGAAGCCGCCGATGGTCGTGCCGGCGCCCATGTTCGCCCGCGGCACCGTGAGCTTCATTCCGCAGTGCGGACACTCAACTTCCGCGCCCGCCGCCGCGGCATCTATCTCGATACCCCCGGCGCACTGGCTGCACTTGAAGGTGATGAACATAGATGCCCCCTTTCGGCTCGGCCCCGGCAAACCGATGCAAGTCTACCGCGGCACAATGCAACTGCTGTTTCCAAACTTGGTCACTGAGAGCTCCAGTGTGCTGGACGGCAGGATGTACCAGTAGCCGGTCGTCGTCTCATACACGGCAAGGTCGCTCTTTCCGTCGGCATCGTAGTCGCCCGCCGCCGGAATGCAATCGGAGTTTCCGAACTTGCTTATCGAGAGCGAGAGCGTGCTTGAGGGGAGAATGTACCAGTAGCCGGTCGTCGTCTCATAGACGGCCAGATCGGATTTGCCGTCCCCGTCATAATCGCCCTGGACGGGAGTGCAGCTGGAATTTCCGAACGGAGTGGTGGACTGTGTGTCGTTGATGGAAAGCATGATGCTCCATATGCCGCTGGCCGGAGTGTAAAGGCCCACATCCGACCTGCCGTCGCCGTCGAAATCGCCGGAAACAGGCCAGCTTGCTGTAGCCAGGAGCGAAGGAATCTCCGTCTGCAACGTGCCCGAGTAAAGAACGTAGGAAGTGCCGGATGTGGTTTCGTAGACCGCCAGGTCGGTCTTGCCGTCGCCATCGTAGTCGCCGGCGACGGGCAGGCAGTTGCTGTTTCCGAACTGAGTCATGGACATTGTCAACGTGCTGGAAAGCAGGATGTACCAGTAGCCGGTGGCGTTCTCGTAGACCGTGAGATCATCCTTGCCGTCGCCGTCGTAATCGCCTGTCAGAACGGTGCAGGCGGAGTTTCCGAACTGCGTCATCGAGAGGGAAAGAGTCCCGGACGGCAGAATATACCAGTAGCCGGTGCCCGCCTCGAAAACGACAAGATCGCTTTTTCCGTCGGCATCATAATCGCCAAGACTGATAGGGGTGCCGAGTGCGCGGGCGATTGTTGCGGCGAGCAGGTCGTCGTTATAGGACTGGGGGTTCTGCTTTGAGGAGACGATATTCTTGGAATAATTGAACAGCTCGGAGAACTGGCATTCGCCGTCATTGTTGGTGTCGGCGCCTGGCAGCCTGGTTCCCTTCAGCAACGCGCCGGTGAAAAGTCCGAAATAGTTGTTCTCGTAGCTGTATTCATTGGACGCGCAGGCGGTCATGAAGGCGATGTTCTGGCCAAGCGCTTTCGGCGTTTCCATCCCGGCTTTGCGGTAGCGGGCGGCCATTATTCCCTTGTAATGAGACATCACGCGTCCGGCGAAATCCCAATTTTCGGGTGTTGCGTTCCTGTCGTTGAACAATCCGCCCGAGTGGCAGGCGTCAATGATAACTATGATTTTGGTTTCCGTGTTGAACTGAGCGAGGTCCGCGGCCATTTCCGAGTCGTAGTAAGAGGCGTCATTCATGCAGAGGAAGGCGCAGTTCGATATGGAATTCCACCCGCCGTGGCTGGACTGGGTGTAGACCACCAGATCGCCGGGACCGCGAGCCGCGGCAAGTCCGCTGAGTGCCGCGCGCACCGCGCTCTTCGTGGCCTGGGAATCGGTTAGAACCTGGATGTTGCCGCTGCTCCAGCGTCCGGAGGGGTCGGCGAGAAAGGCGAGGTTCTTCATCCCGTTCGCGTCGTTAACGCAGCCGGAGAGCGAGCTGACCTCGTAAGCCTTCGCGTATTCATTAATGCCCATCATGAGCGCATAGCGGTTTGTGATGCTATCCTGAGCGATTACCGAAGCTGCTAAACCGATCACCAAAGCCAATACCGCGGAACGCTTCATACAATTGCCTTTCATATTCTATTGTGTTATCGTGCAAAGAGTCCAACGCGGGCAGGCAACCCAATCAACTTCAAGATTCTCAACCGCCCGCTTCGCTCAAGACGCCAAGTTTACCAAGCCAAAGGCATGGTACGCAAAGGGAAATTCATATCCGCGG
>CAYWJE010000268.1:0-4846 GCA_964458525.1 uncultured Verrucomicrobiota bacterium | reverse complement strand
CCGCGCCGCTGACGCGTCGGGCTCGTTCGGCATCTCCTTGAGATCGCACACCCTGCCGAACTCCGTGACGTTCTCCGCCTCGAAAATGCACGCGTCGCCGCGATGCAGGGTCAGTTCGGGCGGGCCGAAACATTTCACGGAATGCGCCCCGCCGCAGTCAATGTCAAGCAGCCGGTACATCAATCCTGCCCCCCATGCCTGAGACCGGTCATGCCCCGTTCAAAGACCGATGCCTCGGGAATATGCCTGTCAACCTGTTCCTTCATGTTCTCTATCAGCCTAATGTTGTCAAGGGCAAGGACCATGCTCAATCCGCCGCCCATCCGCCGGAGGGCGGACAACTGGTCCTTGAAATGAAAAACGCTTTCGTCAATCCCGCAAACGCGCAGCAGCAGGTCCCTGTGCCAGTCGAGAAGGAAGCGAAGCGCCGAGTGTCTGGCGAAACCATATCGCGCCTCGATGCGGGCGGCAAGCAGATCCTTGGCGCCGCCGCCGTTAACCTGCTCATCTTCAAGAGATTCCTTTTCCTCTGCCTCTATCTCCTTTCTGACCGCCTTCAGCGCATCAAGCAGCATCGCCGCGCGCGCAGTCCCGGCCAGGATGCCGCCGCCCGGCATGGCGCTCGTCATGGCAGCGACCACCGCGGCCCGCAGCAGCGATTCCCGCCCGGCATCAGTCCCCGCTGCCGGGCCCGCGACGCTCGAAGCCTTCTCCCCGGCGCCGTTTCCACGGACGATCACACGCTGGCAGCGCGACGCCACGGTGGCGAGCAGCGATTCCGGCGCATCCGAGAGAAGCAGAAAGAGCGTGGCCGGCGGCGGCTCCTCCAGCATTTTCAGCAGGGCATTGGCCGCCACGTCGTTCATTCGCTCGGCATTGACAAGCACAACGCCCTTCCACCCGCCCTCGTAGGAGGTGTGGAACACGTGGTTGTGCACTGCCGCTATCTGCTCGCGCTGAATGGTCCTCGATTTCTTCTGCGGCTCAAGCCAGATGAAATCCGGGTGCACGCGCCTGGCGACCCTGCCGCACCCGGAGCATTCCCCGCACGGCCGGTTTTCCGCCGATTCGCAACACAGGACGCTGAGCATCTCCTCCGCGAGGCGCCCGGCCGAACCCTTTGGATTTCCCGCAAGGAGGTAGGCGTGCGCGACACGGCCCGACGCAAACCCGATCTTGAATGAGTCGAGCGCGCGGGCAGCATCATTCTCCAACGCAGAAACAGACTTCTCTCCAGACATCTTCCCGAACCTCCAGGATACCGCGCGACGCGTCAATCCGCCTGAACCGCCCCGGGTTCTTCACAGCGAGGTCGAGATAGCCCGCCCTCACCTTCTCGTGGAATTCCAGCGCCTCGCGCTCAATCCGATCCTTGCCGTCATTCCCGCCCCGCAAACGCTGCTCGACCCGCCGCAGTCCCGCCGCGGCGTCGAGATCAAGCAGGATGGTCAGGTCCGGCACAAGACCATCTACGGCAAAGTTGTTCATCAGTCCCAGCAGTTCCGCGTCGCAGCTCCGGGCGTAGCCCTGGTAGGCCGTGGTGGAATCCGCGAACCGGTCGCAAACGACATGCGTGCCCTGCCGCAGCGCAGGCAGGATGACCTGCCTAACCAGTTGCGCGCGGCTGGCGAGAAAGAGGAACAGCTCCGTCTCCCGGCACATGGGTTCGTCCGGCTCATGGCGCCGCAGGATTTCGCGGATCCGTTCACCCACACCAGTGCCGCCCGGCTCCCTGACCACGAACACCCGGCGTCCGGCCTCGCGCATTCTCTCCGCAAGCGCGGCAGAGTGGGTTGACTTCCCGCTGCCCTCCGGACCCTCAAACGTGATGAATTTTCCAAGGTTGCTCATCGATGAACCAGTCTTTTTATCTTGAAGCCGCCGGCCGTGTCCTGAACTGTCCAGCCCAGCCCGGCCAGCGCGTCGCGGAAACGATCTGCGGCAGCCCACTGTTTCGCCTTCCTCGCCGCTTCACGGTCGGCGGCAAGTTTTTGCACTTCAGCCGGCGGCGCGTCTTCGTCCACACCCATTACCCCCAGTATGCGGTCGAAATCATTCAGCAGGGCCAGAGCCGAACGTGCCTCGGCGCCCGGCATTGAATTTGAGTCAATCCGTCTGTTTCCCTCGTGGACCAGCCCGAACAGGACCGCGAGCGCACCGGCAATGTTGAGATCATCATCAATGGCCGCGAGGAAACCGGAGCGCGCATCCTCAACCCATGCAGGCTCCGCGAGCGCGCCGCCCGGGCCGACCGGGCCAACCGGCCGCGCGGCCTCGGCCAGCCGCCCTGCGAACTCGTCAAGCCTGCGCAGCGCGCCGCGCGCCGCATCAAGCGCATCGAACGTGAAATTCAGCGACTGCCGGTAATGCGCAGATATGAGAGCGAAGCGCACTTCCCTGCCGGAATAACCGCGGTCGAGCAGGTTGCGCAGCGTGTGGAAATTGCCAGCGGACTTCGACATCTTTTTCTCGTCAACAAGCAGGTAGCCGCAATGCAGCCAGTACTTAACGAACGGCCGACCCGTTGCCGCCTCGCTCTGCGCTATCTCGTCCTCGTGGTGCGGAAAGATATTGTCCACCCCGCCGGTATGTATGTCGAGGCTCGGACCGAGATACTTCATGCTCATCGCGGAACACTCTATGTGCCAGCCCGGCCTGCCCCGGCCCCACGGCGAATCCCATGCGACATCGCCATCCTCATCGCTCCACGCCTTCCAGAGCGCGAAATCAGCGGCGTTCTCCTTCTGGTACTCATCCTGCGCAACCCGCGCGCCCGCCTGCAGCCCGGACATGTCAAGCCGCGCGAGTTTCCCGTAGGCCGGGAATTTGCTTATGCTGAAGTAGATTGACCCGTCATCCGAGCGATAGGCAAACCCTCCCGCGAGCAATTTCTCCACGAGCGCTATCATTTCCGCCACGTGTTCCGTGGCCGCCGGATAGACTTCCGCCCGCTCGATGTTCAGGATTTGCAGGTCCTCGAAGAAGGCGTCCTTGAATCTGCGACTGTAGTCATTCAGCGGCAGCCCGGCCGCACGCGAGCCGCGTATGGTCTTGTCGTCCACGTCGGTGAGGTTCATCACCTGAAACACGTCGAACCCGCGATGCCGGAGCACGCGGCGAAGGAGATCCTCGAACACGTAAGCGCGGAAATTCCCGATGTGCGCGAAGTCGTATACGGTCGGGCCGCACGTGTACAGGCCCACTCTGGGCGGCGCGATCGGCTCGAAGATCTCCTTCCGCCTCGACATGGTGTTGTAAAGCATCAAGGGCATACTACGTCTCCGGGCCCGGGTGTTTCGACTGTCGCCACAGCCATGACAGCTATGCCCTCTTTCCTCCCGAGCGCGCCCATGCCCTCGACGGTTGACGCCTTCACGGAAACGCGGTCCACGGGCACCCCCATGGCCCCGGCAAGGTTGGCACGCATCCGGTCCCTGTAGGGGGCCATTCTGGGCGATTCAGCTACGATAACCGAATCAATATTCAGGATCAGAGCGCTCTTTTCCTTCAGGCGCAGAGCGACAAGGGACACGATTCGCAGGCTGTCGGCATCCTTCCATTTGGGATCGGTATCCGGAAAATGCTCACCTATATCGCCATCCCCCACAGCTCCGAGCAGCGCATCCGCCACGGCGTGGGCAAGCACATCGGCATCCGAGTGGCCGGCCAGCCCGAATTCGTGCTCGATGCGGACGCCGCCGACAACCAGGGCACGGCCCTTCGCGAACCTGTGAGCGTCAAAACCTATTCCTGTTCTTATCATTCCGGCACGGCTCCGCCTTTGTTCATACTGGGTCGAATCCCCGATATCTTACCATCCCCGCATCCGGTTTCAACCACATTCTCATTCGCGGTTTGACAAAGCGGACGGATATCGCTTCAATCGCCCCCTATGGACATGATCGTCATGATTGGAACCGGGATCATCATCTGCCTCGCGGGCGCGGTGCAGAGCGCGGTTGGTTTCGGCTACGCACTGTTCGCCACCCCACTGCTGGTGTGGATCGGAATGCCCCTGCCAAGCGTGATAATGCTCGTCGCCACCTGCTCGATGATCCAGGCAATCATAGGCTCAGTAAAACTCCGTCGCTCCGTGCCTTGGCGCCTTTCCACCATCGCCACTCTCGTGCGATTGGCCGGGGTCGTGGCCGGATTGATGCTTCTGAAACGACTCGTCAAGCTCGATACGAATGATGTACGGCTGATGATAGGCTGCATCCTGTGCCTGCTTGTGGCCGTCCAGTTCGCATGGCGGCCGAAGCCCGTGAAGACCATGCACTGGACCCTTTCGACGCTTGCTTTCCTCGCCGGCGGATTCCTGTCCGGACTGTGCGGAATGGGCGGCCCGCCCCTGGTACTCTGGGCCATGGCGCACGACTGGTCATCAATCAAGATTCGGAGCTTCCTTTTCACCGTGTTCGCAGCGTCAATGCCCTTCCAGATCTTTCTCTTGAGCGCGACTTTCGGAAGGGACATTCTATGGAACGCCGCTATCGGCATCGCGTGCCTGCCGCTTGTTTATCTCGGCTCGGCCATCGGCATGCCCGTGGGCAACCGCATGGGCAGAAACAGGCTCAGGCACATAGCATACGCCGTTCTCTTCATCATAGGGAGCAGCGCCGTTATTTCAGCATTGATCGCGCGGCTGAACTAGATTAACAATGGAGGGCGGAGCTTGATCCGCCATTGCCGAATTCCGCAGCAGCCTGGAACTCACAAAACTTTTCGCCAATGCGCACCGCGTGGGAATCAGTCTTGAGACCACTCGTCATGTGAATCTCTCTACACTTTGCGGGTCCCGGCGTAGGTGACACTGCTTGCTAGTGCTCCTGGGTGCGATGTGGTT
>CAYWJE010000267.1:0-4883 GCA_964458525.1 uncultured Verrucomicrobiota bacterium | reverse complement strand
GGGCGGCATCCGGGCTATGACCTCCTTGAACAAGTCGGGGAACTTCTTGTTCGGCGACTCGTCCAGCGAGGGAAACGGCGCGAAATCCTGGCCGGGAAAGGAAAGCTGTAGATCGCGCGATTCCTTCAACATCTTGAGGGGCGGGTTGTCAAGCGCGCACACGCTTATCCCGCCGACAACGCCCGTCCGCTGCAGGTGATACAGCGAAGGCAGCAGCAAGTCGTTCGTAATCATCCCGCCACCGACAATGCAAACATCAACCGAACTCATATTAACCCACCACATCCTTTCCGACCAGGGTTTCAACCGCAGGCAGGCAAATCTGGTTTCCACCGATCCGACCCTTACCTTAAAGCACAGAATTCTTTTTTAACCATATTACACCATGCGTGTCAACGCAGAAGTGCAGTGGTGTTTTTTTTCGTGCATATTTCCTTGATCGGACTATAATGCTCGAACATGCTTTCTAATCAGCAGAACAATATTGAGCCGGCACCGGACAGCTTGTCCCGTCCACTTCTACGCGCGGCCGCCATAATGCTCTGCGCCGCTTTCCTCATCATGCTTTTCTGGCGCGGGCTCTTTGACCCCAGCGAGGGCCGCTACGCCGAGGTCCCGCGCGAAATGGTCGAGAGCGGACAATGGCTGACCATGCGCCTGTTCGGCTATTACTATTACGAAAAGCCGCCGCTCGCCTATTGGGGCGTCGCATCGGCCTTGGAACTACTGGGTATCACTGACTGGGCAGCGCGCGTGCCATTGTTCATCAACCTCGTTCTGCTGGCGAGCCTTTTCTTTCTGCTTGCGCGAAGACACTGGCATGGAAGAAATCTACTCCTCCCGCTGTTGGTATCGGCCTCCGCGGTGGGAAGCCTGGCCGGATTCTGCATACTCCTCACCGACCCTTTTCTCACGTTCTGGTTCAGCGTCACCTGCGCGTGCCTCTTCTGGGGCTTCGCGCCAGGCGCCTCGCACAGTCGCAGGGCGTGGTTTCTCATTCTTGCGGCCGTAGCAGCATTTCTCGGGTTCCTCACAAAGGGGGCCGTGGCCGTCGTTCTGCCGGGCGGCATTCTTTTCTGCTGGCTGCTATGGGAACGGCGGCTGCGCTCGCTCCTGACACCCGGTCTCATGCCGGCGGCCATTATCTTCCTCGGCCTGCTGGCCCCCACCCTCTGGATTCTTGAGCAGCACAATCCCGGGTTCTTCTATCATTTCATTTACGAGGAGCATATTGCGCGCTTCACGGGCACTCGCGAGATACAGCTTCACCTCGAACCGCCCTACTTCTACCTGATCGTCATCCCCACTCTCCTGCTGCCATGGTCGTTCTTTCTTGTCCGCGTCGTACGTGTTATATTCACGAAGAATCTTCTTTCATTGCGCGCCCGACATACCAGATCGGGAGAAAACCATTCCCTGACGCGATTCCTGGTGACATGGGTTGTGGTGGTCGTTGGTTTTTTCTCCATCAGCACGGGAAAAATGATGTCCTACATTCTCCCCGCCCTGCCGCCTTTGACGATGCTGCTGGGAAGATGGGGCATAGCCGAGCCGCTGGACGGATCCGGTCGCGACGAGCGCCTGTGGAAACTAGGCATCGGCGGCATGCTTGTGTCGGTCTTAGCGCTCGCGGGCGCATGGATCATCAGCTATCTGCAGTTGCTGCCCGGTGACGTGATAGACCGCATAACGGGCATCAGCATACTGACTTACCTGCCGATAGTCGTCGCGCTTGTTCTTTGTTTCAGGAAACGGGCATTCAGAAACCCGGAGCCGCTGGTTATTCTCGCCTCAGCCTTTCTGCTCGTGATAGCATTCATGCTCTCGCCACTTGCGGGCAAGGATTTCAACGCACGTGTGCCCCGGAATTCGCGTCCGGTCTACACGCGGTTTGCAGAGATCCTGGAGCCCGAGGACCGTGTCGTCATGCTTTGGGATTATCGGCCATCGCTGCCGTTCTATATTCAGAGACCGGTCGTGCTCTTCCAGGAGAAGAACGAAGTGGAATACGGCATGCGCATCGAACCCGACAGAAAGGATCGCTACCTCGACACGATAGAGGAACTGATGGAGTTCGTCGAGTCCTCGCCGGGCCGCGTCTTCGCGCTCATCGAGCCTAAATTCATCGAAAAGAGGTTCCTTCCGATGAACGTGCGGCACGTTCGCCTTCCCCTTGAAGGCAATAGGGACACGGTATTCTTTGAACTGCTTCCTAAGGACGGATGAACACATGAACACCCTTTCGCGAATACCCGTTAAGTTCGAACATGACAAGCTACTCTCCAGGCTGCACATCGAGCCAGGCAGCCAGGACGCCAACGACCTTGCCGCGCTTATCGAGCTGGTCTCAAAGTCGGCCAATCCCAAGGCTGTGTTCGATGTTTGTTACGTGGGCGCCAGGACAGACGACACCGTAGCCATCGCAGAATCTGTCTTCACCAGCCGGACACTCCGCGTGAACCTCGACAAGGTTGAACGCCTCTTCCCGTTCGTCGCCACGTGTGGAGCCGAGTTTGACCGCATCAGCATTCCCAACAACGACATCGTGCAACAGTACTGGCTTGACGAGCTTAAGGCGACAGCGCTGCGCGCGGCGCATGATCACCTTTTCTCGCATCTGAAGAAGACGTTCGGGCTGCACAAAGTAACGAGCATGAGCCCGGGATCAGGCGATCTGGAGGTGTGGCCGATCGAGCAGCAGAAGATTCTATTCACGCTGCTCGGCGATGTCGAAGCAGCAGCAGGCGTTCACCTCACAGACAGCTGTCTGATGATCCCTAACAAAACGATCTCGGGCATCGCCTATCCCGCCAAGATCACGTTCGAGACCTGCCGGCTCTGCCACCGCCAGAACTGCCCCGGCCGGCTGGCGCCGCTCGATGAGCGGCTTTACGAGAACATCAACAAACACGAGGTGGATTCATGAGCGAAAAAACGAACAATTCAACAGTGGCTGTGCTACGCACCTCCCCCGAAACCGTGCTTGAAGACTACCACCGGCTAATGAACCTGGCCGGCTACCAGGACGCGCTCCCGAAGGACAGGGAGACGGCGCTAAAAATCAATATCAGTTGGCATTTCTTCTACCCCGCAAGCTCGACCACCCCCTGGCAGCTTGATGGCGTGATCCGCGCCATGAAGAAAGACGGCTATTCGCTTGAACATATCCACGGCTGCCACAACAGGACTGTCGTAATAGACTCGCGCCTCGGCGAACGGGAAAACAAGCAGATCAATGTCGTAAACGCACACGGGTTACGAAACGAGCATCTTTACGAGCCGCAGGTTGAATGGATACATATACGCGAGGCGGTTGGCGACCTGGCCGACAAGTTCCTGTGTCTGAACAAGGTGTACCCTGACGGGTTCATGATCCCGAGGAATTTCATCGGCTCGAACATAATCCAGTTGCCCACCGTCAAGACCCACGTATTCACCACCACCACCGGAGCGATGAAAAACGCATTCGGCGGGCTCCTCAACGAGAAAAGGCACTGGACGCATCCGGTGATCCACGAAACCCTCGTTGACCTGCTCATGATCCAGAAGAAGATTCACAGCGGCCTCTTCGCCGTCATGGACGGAACCTTCGCAGGGGACGGGCCCGGTCCGCGCTGCATGATCCCCTACACGAAGAACGTTATCCTCGCCTCGTCCGACCAGGTTGCCATTGACGCCGTCGCGGCCAGGATGATGGGCTTCGATCCCCTGCGCGACATCAAGTTCATCCGGCTGGCCCACGAGCTCAAGCTGGGTTGCGGCGACCCGCGCGATATCTCAATTGCCGGCGACAAGGATGCCGCAAACGAGAACTGGCACTTCGTAGGACCCTTCAAGAAGATGACCTTTGCATCAAGAATGCAGCATAAGATATACTGGGGACCTTTAAAAAAGCCAGTAGAGTGGTCGCTGAAGACTGTCCTCGCGCCTTGGTCATATATAGCAAGTATTATGTACCACGACTTCTTCTGGTACCCCACCCACCGCGACAGACTTAACCGGGCTTTGCAAAGCGACTGGGGCAGGTTGTTCCACAACTGGGACCAATTGGCGCTGCCCCCCGATGATCCCGACGCAAGGGGATGGAACGACGTGGGCGCCCCCCCACCGCTTATCCCTCCGGACCACAAGGGTGAAAGCAGCAAACACTTCAGAAAGGCATGCACAATCCTCGCGGAATGCATAAAGGAGGCGCCTGAGTTCGCAGTTAAGCATAAGAAATCATCTGGAAATAAATAGACATACGAGCAACCTGCCCACCAGGATCAGCCCTAAAGACGCGATTACCCGCATCCGTGGCCACGCTGTGATTCTCGATTCCGACCTGGCCGCCCTCTACGATGTCACGGTTAAGAGACTCAACCAGCAGATGACGCGCAATCGGAATCGTTTCCCGGAAGACTTCTGCTTTCAGATCACCGAAGCCGAGTGGCGTTCTTTAAGGTTGCAAAATGCAACCTTAAAGCGCGGCCAACACCGCAAGTACATGCCTCACGCCTTCACAGAACACGGCGCAATCATGGCCGCCACGGTATTGAACAGCCCGCAAGCGGTACAGATGAGCGTGGCCGTGGTGCGCGCTTTCGTCCGGCTCCGCCGGATGGCGCTCTCCGTCGAAAGCCTGGCTCGTAAGGTCAACGAGTTGGAAGGTAAGTATGATAAGCAGTTCAAAGTCGTCTTCGACGCCGTCCGCCGGTTGATGAGTTGTCCATCCCCTTCCAAAAAGATCGAGGGGTTCCGGGATAAGAAAAACTGATCGCCTTCCTCGATTTCCCCTCCGAAGCCTCTTGTCCCAGGTGTGCCTTTTCCGCCGCCAACGTCCCGAGCCGCTTCGCGCTCGGGACTGGCGGGCAGGCAAGGGAACATAATATCGTTATGTTCAG
>CAYWJE010000266.1:0-4915 GCA_964458525.1 uncultured Verrucomicrobiota bacterium | reverse complement strand
CGATTATTGGATCAACTCCACTTCTGTTCCAACCGGGGTTATTGATACGCGTCCCGGAAACTCATTCCATAATCTAGCGGCCGCGGCAAAACCCGTGCAGTGGATCGGCATCAAGCGTGTAATATCAAACTCCCTTAACGCCGCAACAGTTCTATCCATTCGGGACTCATCGGCATTCACAAGATGAGTACCCCCGATTACCGTATGAATGGGACGTCCGGGAATAAGCTGCATAACGTAGTGTAACGTATTAACAATGCCCGCATGTGCGCAGCCCAGGATGACAACTATGCCAGCAGGAGCATCGAAGAATATGGCCTGATCGTCAACCAGATCATCCCGTTGGCGACATTCCTTATCTTTGAAAAACGGTCCGCCAACGTCTTCATAATCGCTAATTCGGGGCACTGGGCCGGTAACAAAAAGGCCCTTTGCGATCTCAACGGGTGATTCAGTCGGGATTATGTCAGCGGTTTTCCGTAAAGCCTGCCTGCTTTGAACCGGGATGCCAATATCGCGCACCGCTCCATGAGACGCGCACGAATACTTGTCGGCAAAAGCTTCGGGATGCGCAAACACTCTAATTTGTTTCGCATTTGTTTGAAGAACGGCATCGAGTCCGCCTGTATGATCATAGTGCCCATGGCTCAAAACGATCATGTCCGCGGAATCAAGTTCTATCCCGAGCAACTCGGCATTCCTGCGAATCACATTCGTTTGTCCTGCATCAAACAGGATGCATGTCGAATCCAACTTCATCCAAAATGACAATCCATGCTCCGCCAGCAGACTGTGCCTTTGCACGGTATTGTTCACGAGAACGGTAAGCTGCGCTGTTTTCATCATGCTGATTGCAGGACTCCTGATTTGGTTATGTTCTTCCTTTGTGATAAGATCAGTATGCCGCAGATGAGCTCCGCCTGCAACACTCTATTCGCATACTGCAAGACCCTGACAATCTTCTGTCCCTGGCAATCTTCTTGTTATTCTTCATGGTTTGTACATAATGAGCTATTAAAAGATTTTGATTTTGCGTTGCGCCTGAAAGGCAAATGATATGAGAACGGAACAGGGTATTTTACGGGACATTATGCGACTGTTCATCTGGTACCCGTTCAGGTGGCTAACAAAAGTAATTCCGGTCGGCGCCACACTATTCCTGTTGAAGACCATGGGCGACCTGCATTACGCTGCCGGCCGCAACAGGAAGAGAATAGTCTTGCGGAACATGCAGGACCTTCTCGGCGGTTCCACCGATCGCCGCGTCCAGGCGCGCAAGTATTTCGAGAATCATTACATAGACAGGCTGCACATATTCCTCTACTCGAGACAGGACCTCGCCAAAACGATGCTGAAACGCATCACCTTCCGGAACTTGAAAACGATTGACCGTCTGTTGGACGAGGGACGCGGCGTGCTCGTGGTGCAGCCACATTTCGGACCGGTCCAGATCACGCTCCTGGCACTGGCACTGCGCGGCTATGCGCCCATCCAGATCGGCTATCCGAACGACCGCGGACTCAGCCGCATCGGGCGCTCGGTGGCGTTTAGCTACAGGCTGAAATACGAAGCCATGCTGCCTGCCCCTATCATCCCGGCGGACCGGTACATGGGCGGAGTCTTTAAGCACCTCAAGAAACCCGGCATTGTGCTCACCACCGGGGACGGCGCCGGCGGTGATGCGGCATTCGGCGAGCAGCGTGAATTCCAGTTCTTCGGCAAAAAGCGGGTTTTCCCGGTCGGCCCCGCCGCGTGGGCAATGAGAACGGGCGCCGCTTTCGTGCCGACATTTATCATCCCGGAATCATACGGTCGTTTCCGCGTTGTTTTCGAGAAACCGATAGAACCGGTCGGCACCGATGCGGATGAGAGAATGACAATCATGACTGCGGCTTTTATATCCGTGCTTGAACGATACGCGAGAGAAAACCCCGAGTGCTGGCATTTCTGGGATGAAATATAAGATCATCAATCGCAAGAAGCGGCTGGCGACCATGCTGTTCGACATTGTCGGAACTATCGTGTTCGCGCCCGCCGCGCGTCTGAGGAAGCGCCCTGCCCTTGACGGGAGCGTGAGGGAAATACTCATCATTCGGACAGCCTATGCTGGCGACGTGGTGATGACACTTCCCATGCTCAAGCCGCTGCGACGGAAGTTCCCGTCGGCGCGGATCAGCTTCCTCACCTGCCGCGCCGGGGCGGAGCTGCTGAAAAACAACCCGCTGGTGGACAGGATATTCGCCTTCGATCCATTCTGGTTTTTCAAGTCCGGAATCCCCGACTACTTCGCTATCATGCGGAAGCTCCGGAAAGAGCGCTTTGATCTCGTGATCGAGGCGCGCGGCGACATAAGGGACATTCTGCTTCTCGCCTATCCCCTGAAGGCCTCCGCCAGACTGAGCTACGGGTTCGGCGGCGGGTCCTACCTGCTGACTCACCTCGCACCGTTCACGGGCATCAAGCACCGTGTAGAATACCACCTGGACCTGGCGAAAAGCATAGAATGCCCCGTTGATGACAAAATCGAATGGGGAATCACCCTTATGCCGGAAGAGGAGCGAGCGGCGGCAGATATCCTGGAAGAGCGCGGTATTAAGAGCCCGTTCATAGTGGCGCACCCCGGCACTCGGCTTCCTTTGAAACGCTGGCCGCCCGAGAAGTGCGCCGCGCTCTACGATATGATCATTGACAGAACCGGCATGCAACTCGCGGTATTAGGCTCGAAAGACGAATCGGAACTCGTGGGCGCCATCATCGGGATGATGAAGAACAAGCCGGTCAACCTCGCGGGCGCACTGGGCATCAGGCAGCTTGCCGCCGTGCTGGCGAGGGCCGCGATCCTTGTATGCAACGACAGCGCACCCATGCACATTGCGACCGCAATGAACACGCCGATTGTCGCCATATTCGGTCCATCCAAGCCGGAGGAAACGGCGCCCTACTCTGCAAACAGCAGGGTCGTCAAAGCAAACGTCCCGTGCCGTTGGACGTGCGACGAGCAGACCTGCCGCAACCAAGAACATAACCGTTGCATGCAGGACATCTCGCCGGACGATGTGTTCCAGGCGTTTCAGGAATTGCTTGCATTACAGGCCAAGTGAGAAGCCCGGACGGATATCAAGGCGCAATGTACGTGAATTCGCCCCGTGATATAGCCTCCGCCTCCTCGATCGTTATCCATCGTTCAGCGTAAGCGGGTCCCCAGGAGTCGGAGATGGCTATCTCTTCCGTCGCGGAATTGTAGCCTATTATCAAGCACGTATGGTTCCCCGCACTGTCCGTCTTGATCTTTCTGGCGTCCTTCCGCGCAGGTTTTAACAACTTGGCCCATTCTTCCCAGTCTGAAACCATGCGCCTGGCATTCATGCGCCGGGTGAGCGCCTCGTTCAGCTCATCTACAACGCACATGGACCAGAGGATGGGAATGCCCTTGTCTATGAACATCGCTATCTCGCGGTCAATTATCCGCGCCCTCTGTGTGCGAATGGTACGTCCGTAGTGGCGCACAAGCTGTCTTGCGCCATGCGACAACTCCCTCGGCACAGTTCCACCTCCGACACCCGTATCTCCTGCCATGGCGAGGATATACATGTCGGAGGGAATACCCATGTATCGAAGCACGCGCTCCCAGGTGGCCGGCACGCAATAGCCTTTCGGTCCCTGATTTACCATCGGTATATCAGTGAGAATCACGTCCCCATTGTCCCGCCGCTCCACCCTTCCGGCAAGAATAGACTGGAGATCCTTCTTCTGCACGCGCTCCATGCCGGAACCGTCAAGAGACTCGGAAGGCAGGATTCTGAGGCTGACGTATTCATCACCCGGCGAGGAAAGGAGGAATGAACTGTCCTTCCAGTCCCATCGCAGAACCTTTTCCTCCGTCTCGCGGGAATCGCCCAGCCGGACGCGGCCCGGACTGCCAAAGAGCGCGGTGATATTCTTCTCAAGCGCGACGGCATCCTCTCGTATCAGTTTTTTGTAATCCTTAGTCGCGCGCCGGAACTCGCTCTGGGTCATATTCAAGTCCAACCCGAGCATTCTCGGCACATCGCCCTTATTCGCAAAGACAAACGACAATGACACCGGCTTGCCTTCTTCAGCGTACATGGCCATCGTGTACGCATTGCGATCGAAGACAATGACGGGGTCGCGCGGATAATACCGATAACTTGACGAATTCGATGTTCTCGATTCCTCCGGCCATTGAAGCTCTGCCGCCACGGTCTCGGCCTGCCGGCCCCACAGAAGCCCCTCGCTCCACAGAGGAAGCCCCATGGCGGCGACAACGGCATCTGCATCAGGCGCGAAAGTTTGATCCGAAGCGGCGGGGACGTCTTGCATATCGCTCTGCATCCGCGGCTCGCCGACCAGAGTGCTCTGTTCCTTCAAGTACTGCTGATCCGCCTCACTGAGGTGGTCAGGACGGATCGCGAGCTTGCGGCCATCGCTTCCTTCGAGCATCACTCGCCCCTGCTCCATGCCGATGTAGCGAGCCTCAAGCGCCTTTCCGTCGCTGCTCGTCCAGATCCTCGAGATCGAATCGGCAGATGACACAGGAGGAATAAAGAGCAACGCAGACGCGGCAACGATTATCACAAACAAAAGGCGTGAAATGCTTGTATTTTCGGTTAGAGTTGTCAAGTGTCCTTTCTTCCGTGTTCTGCGGAGAGACCACGGAGAGAATAGCGAGCTGAGCACAGAACGCTTCCCCTTTTCTACTGTTACATTTTATATTACACTTCTCCGATTCGCAACCAAATTAAATATGGCGCTTCCGGGTTTTCCGTGTGTTTTTTTTGTACCCGTTCACAGTTCATAGTTCATAGTTCACAGTTCACGGTTCACAGTTCACGGTTCACGGTTCACGGTTCACAGTTGCAGAGAAGAGGGATATTACAATTAAAATTGGCAACTA
>CAYWJE010000265.1:0-4924 GCA_964458525.1 uncultured Verrucomicrobiota bacterium | reverse complement strand
AAGTATGAAGAGGAATCGCAATACAAAAAAAGGACGGGAGTTGAGAATGAAGAAGATTTTCGGCCTGCTGCCGGCTTTTCGTGAGGCTGCCGCCGGCATGCGCAACGTCCTCCTTTCCAACCTCGTGATGATAGGCGAGGTGGCTTCCCCGACGTTCGGCGAGGAGCGCAGGGTCCGCCTGATTCTGGAGCGGTTTTCCGAATACGGGCTTCACGAGTGCTCAATGGACGAGAAGCAGAATGGGTTCGGAGTCCTGCTGGGAAGGCGCCGGTCGCGGAGGAATATACTCGTGGTAGCGAATTCGGACAGTATATCCGAGCAGAGCGATGACCCGATGATCGAGGTGCTTTCCGATCGTGTTGTCGGCCCTTTCGTGGGCGACAACAGTCTTGCCCTTGCCGCGATGGTGTCAATCCCACTGCTCCTGGAGAAGCTCGGTATCCGGCTGGATTCCAACCTGGTGTTCATGGCGGCATCCAGGTCGCTCGGGAGGGGGAACCTGGAGGGGCTGCGCTCGTTTCTCAACAAGAGGGAGATCCCGATTAGTTTTGGGCTCTGCATGGAGGGTGTGCAGATCGGGCGGCTGAACCACAAGAGCCTCGGCATGCTGCGCGGCGACATCACCTGCAGGCTGCCCGATGATTACGACTGGAGCACTTTCGGCTCGATGGGCTCGATAATTCCCATGAACGATGTCATCACCCGGATCAGCGGTATTTCGCTGCCACGCAGGCCGAGGACCAGCATCGTGCTCGGTTCCTTGCACGGCGGCATCGCGTACCATAACGTCGCCCGGCAGACGATCCTCTGCTTCGAGGCGCGCAGCGAGTCCAGGGAATTGCTCAAGCGCGTTGAACATCAGATAAGTGATATTGTGGACGAGACGGCCGCCGATTCAGGAACGAGCGTTTCGCTCGATATCTTCGCGCGGCGTAAGCCGGGCGGCATTTTAATTTCGCATCCCCTGGTCCGTTGTGCGCGCGACGTTCTCCACACCCTCGGGATCAAGCCCATGCTCTACCCTTCAACGTCGGCGCTCGCTGCGCTCCAGAGCCGCAAGATACCCGCGATCACCGTTGGCTTAACATCCGGCGAAAGGCTGGGGCAGCTCGACGAGATCGAGGAGATTGCCATGATAGAGCCCATGGCCGTCGGCATGGCGCAGGTCGCGGGCATTCTCCTGGCCATGGATGGAGGGTCGTGCGATGAAAAATGAAGGTGCCCGCAGGAAAAGCCGCAAGCCGCAACGCAAGCAACCGGCAACGGCCAGCGCCAGGATCACTAAGTGGCTTAAAACTAATACGTTTCATCACTCGGACTTCCACGACGTCGCGGCCCTCGTTAAGGAGAAGGAAAGACAGGGGCTTACCATCTCGCTCTGTCTGCCGACTCTGAATGAGGAAAAGACCGTTGGTAAGGAGGTCGTGATACTCCGATCAGAGCTGATGTCCCGCCACCGGCTGCTGGACGAGGTGGCCGTAATTGATTCGGGATCTACGGACAGGACGCTGGAGGTGGCGGCTTCGTTCGGGGCGGATGTCTATCTGGCGTCGGATATCCTCAAGGACATGGGGGCGAAGCGTGGAAAGGGCGAAAACCTTTGGAAGGCGATTTACCAGCTAAAAGGCGATATTATCGTATACATTGACGCGGATATCAAGAATATCCGCCCACGCTTCGTCTACGGCCTTCTGGGTCCGCTCATACGGCGTCCCGAAGTACGCTATGTCAAGGCTTTCTACGACCGGCCGCTGGTTGTTTCTAAGGGCGTTCGACTCTCCGGCGGCGGACGAGTGACCGAGATACTCGTGAGGCCGTTATTCTCACTGTTCTTTCCGGAGCTGACGGCGCTGATCCAGCCGCTGTCGGGTGAGTATGCCGTCAGGCGTGATGTTCTGGAGAGTATTCCGTTTCCCATTGGCTATGGCGTTGAGACTTCGCATATTATTGATGTGTTTCACAAGTACGGGATAGAGGCTTTTGCCCAGACCGACATGGACCAGCGCATACACCGCAGCCAGGCCACACGGGATCTTGGCAAGATGTCCTTCGGAATACTTCAGACATTCCTCTCACGCCTCAAGTCCCTCGGGATGATCAAGGAACTGCCCAGGCTCGAAACGATGTTGCGCCAGTTCAAGGTCCGGGACCGGGTCTATTCCGAACAGGTGCACAAAATCCGCGAGGAGGAGCGGCCGCCCATGCTGAGCATACCGGCCTACCAGCGCAAGTTTGGACGTCGTCCATGACGGGGGTATAACGTGCGTGTCGCGGTTGTTCACTATCATTTGCGGCCCGGCGGCGTGACCCGCGTGATAGAGCATGCGGTTGATGCAGCCTCCGGAAAGGCCATGTTTGCCGTGATCGCCGGCGAACGCCCGCCCCGCAAATCTCCCCTTGCCGGGAGCATGTGCATCGTGCCGGAGATCGGCTATCCCGACTCGGGGCGCGTTGCAGATCCATCCGCTCTCTCGCGCCGGCTCGCGGCCGCGGCCCGGGATGTTCTCGGCGCGCCGCCGGACGTCTGGCATTTCCATAACCACTCGCTTGGGAAGAACTCCGCGATTAACGAGGCCTTACTGCTGCTCTCACGGGAAAGCAGGCTGCTGCTTCAGGTTCACGATTTTGCGGAGGACGGCCGCCCCGCCCTGTTCCGGGCGCTCCTGCGGGGATTGGGCGGGGGCGATATCCGCGAGCTCGGGCGGCGCCTCTATCCGCAGGCCGCCAACATCCACTATGCCGCCCTCAACAGCCGCGATCGCGGCCTGCTCGCCGCGGCCGGGGTCCCTCTGTCCCGCCTGCATCTGCTGCCGAATCCTGTGGTGCTGCCTGCCGCGGATTCCGTCGGTTCGGCGTCGGAACTCTTCGATGGAGACGGACGGCTGTTCATCTATCCCACGCGTGCGATACGCCGCAAGAATATCGGCGAGTTCCTGTTGTGGTCTGCTGTTGCGGAACGGGGAGACCGCTTCGCGGTGACGCTCGCTCCCGAGAATCCGATCGAGCGCCCCCTCTACGATGAATGGGTTGAGTTCGCCGGGCGGCTGGGACTGCCCGTTGAATTCGAACTTGGCATCCGTTCCCACCTGCCGTTCACCGCTCTTCTCCGCCGCTCCCATGCAGTGGTCACCACGAGCGTTGCTGAGGGGTTCGGCCTGGCGTTCCTCGAGCCGTGGCTTGTGGGCCGGCCTGCGATCGGCCGCGGGCTTCCCGATATAACCGGAGACTTCGAGTCCGCCGGGGTGGACCTGTCGCACTTGTACGAACGGCTCCTTGTCCCGATTCTGCGAAACGACCGATCCGGGCTGTTGAAGAAGATGCGCGCGGCGCTGGAGAAGACCCGCGCCGATTACGGAAGACCGGGCTGTGCGCGCGATGCGGAGGAGGCGCTGCGCGCTTCCATGCGGGGTGGACGCGTTGATTTCGGCCGCCTGGATGAGGATCTGCAGCGCAAGGTGGTCAGCCGGGCACTGCGATCGAAATCATTCAGAAGCGAGCTGCTGCCCCGCGGCCTCATGCAAGGCCGCGTGGACTGGCAGCGGAAGGCATCGAAAAACAAGGTTGCAATAAGGCGGGCATTCAGCCCCGGTCGGTACGCAGCCCGACTTATGAAAGTTTATGAACGGGTCGCGGCTTCGGACATTGGAAAGGGCGAAGACTGTTTCGACGTCAACAGGCTGCTTGACGAGTTTCTTGCCCCCAGCCGCTTCTTTCTCCTGAGGAGTTAGCCTGCTCAACCTGTCCTTGATATCACAACTCAATAGTCCTACACGTTTAGGCGGAAGAAGCAACGATATGCAAGTCAGCACAAAAGACATGCGTAGTTTAAGGCAGTTGGCCGAAAGCTATGCTGAAATCGCTCATTCAGCCGTCCAGCAGGAGCGTATCAAGTGGTACAAGCAAATAAACGCGACAAAAAACGTGCGGCCGGTGGTGCTGATCGACGAGGTGCCGCGGGGAGAGATTCAGGACGAGTCGCTGACCACCGTCTGTTCACCCGAAGTTGAATGGCTGGAAGCTCACCTGCGGCGCACCCTTTATCAGTGGGAACATTTCCAAGTCGACATGGTGGTGCCTCCTGTTTTCTGGATTCCGAAGGTGGTTCAATCGACGGGAATCGGTCTTTCTGTTCGGGATTCCCAGATTCAGAGTGAGACAGGGACATATGCAGCTGCGCATCAATATGTTGATCAGCTTCAGACTGAGGAAGACCTGGCGAAGTTGCGTGAACCGGAAATTATCTATAAGCGCGAGGGTACGGAAGCATTATTGCAGACAGCGCGCTCCGTATTCGATGGCCTTATGGATGTGAAAGCAAAAGGCCATGCTTTTCATTACAGCTTTTGGGATATGATCGCCTGTTTCAGAGGGGTAGACAATCTTCTGATGGACCTGGCGGTGCGTCCCTAGTTCATGCATCAGACGGTGTAGCGCTTCGCGGATATTGCCGAATCGCAGTTCAGGCAATATGAGAAACTCGGTGTTCTGGATGCTGACCAGATCCTGCTGCACTGTACGGTTGCATGTTCCGATGAGCTGCCCTCAGAGGATTTCGATGGGACGGCATGCAGGAAGGACGTCTGGGGACGTTGTGCCGCACAGATATTCAGTTCAGTCTCACCGGAGATGCATGACGAATTCGATCTGGTCTACAACGAGAAGCTCTTCGGTGGATGCGGACTTGTCTACTACGGCTGCTGCGAACCCATGGACCGTAAGATCGACATACTCCGCAAGAGGTTTAAGAACCTGCGCAAGATATCCATCACGCCCTGGGCCGATCCGTGGCGGGCAGCGGAAAACATGGGCAAAGGCTATGTGATGGCGGCAAAGCCGAATCCTGCGTTTGTAGCATCTGCCCAGTTTAACCCTAGCCAAATGTATTTGAAATTCGTTTTGGTGTAAAGCCGCGTTAGTGAAGTTT
>CAYWJE010000264.1:0-4968 GCA_964458525.1 uncultured Verrucomicrobiota bacterium | reverse complement strand
GAAGACCTATTCCAGCGGAATGTACGTGCGGCTGGCCTTTGCCGTGGCCATCAGCGTTGATCCGGATATCCTGATAATTGATGAAGCGCTTGCCGTCGGCGACCTCAGCTTCCAGGCGAAATGCTTTAAGCGTCTCAACGATTTCCGGACTCAGGGCAAAACGGTGATCATTGTGACCCACGCGCTGGACAGCGTCATCCGCTACTGCCGCAAGGCGGTTGTCCTCGATGCAGGCCGCAAGGTGATCGAGGCCGATCCCAAGACGGCCGTTGACGCTTACAAGAAGCTGATGGCAAAGTGTGACTCGAACGTGTCCGGTCCCGCGCCTTACGCCAGAGAGGGCAGCCCCGCCGGACCCGCATCCGGCGCAATGTCGAAACTGAAGGACCAGTTTGCGGTTGATCCGAATGCTCTTTCTTACGGGAACGGGATGGCGGAAATCGCGGACTTCGGCATGTTCGACGACGCGGCCCGCCCGGCTCAGCTTGTTCACAAGGGCCGTCCTTTCACGATCAGGATGAAGGTCGTCTTCAAGACGGATGTCGAATCGCCGGTCTTCGCGTTCACGATCAAGGACCTGAAGGGGCTCGATATAACGGGAACCAACACCCATTACAAGAAGGTCAATACGGGTTCCTTCCGTAAGGGCGATGAGGCGCTGGTCGAGTTCAGTCAGTGCTTGAACTGCCAGTCAGGACAGTATAGTCTATCGCTCGGTTGCACTGGAATCACGGGGGATGATTTAGAAGTCTATCATCGGTTGTATGATGTCCTTTTGTTCGAGGTGATCTCGGAGGAGCCGATGGTCGGTTTCTTCGATCTGGGCAGCAGAATCAGGGTGGAGCACACATTGCCGGGTGTTGATTAGTTCACAATATGGTTGTGACTGGAGTCGGCGGTCCCCGCCGGATATGCCGTCGTGGCGTTTGTCGTTGCAAGGATGGATGAACAATGGCTGTGCTCAACACAAAATGGTTCAAGGAGAAGTGCGTCTATTCCGACGGACCGGTCGAGGATGAGATGCTGGAAATGGTGCGCTCCGGCAAGGACTTGCTTGCCGTGCTGGAAAGCGACAACCGCTGGCCTATTCTCTACCACTTCTCGCCGTACCGCAGGAACCTGCTCGAATGGTTTCCCTTCAGTCCCGATGCTTCTCTTCTCGAAATTGGTGCGGGCTGCGGCGCGCTGACCGGGCTTTTTTGCGAGAAGACCGCGCAGGTGACGGCGGTCGAGCTGTCGGAGCGGAGAAGCAGAATACTCTTCCATCGACATGAGAAAGTTCAGAATCTGGAGGTAATAGCTGGCAACTTGGCCGATGTTGAATTTCCAGGAAGGTTTGACTATGTAACGCTGATCGGTGTGCTCGAATACGCCGGACGTTTCAGCGAGGATAGGCACGCGGCCAGCGCGATGCTTCACAGGGTGGGGGATCTGCTTGCCCCGGGCGGAAGCCTCATCCTGGCAATGGAGAACAAGTTCGGTTTGAAATATTTCGCAGGTGCGCGGGAGGATCATACGGGACGCTCGTTCGACAGCATCGAGGGCTATCCTCCATGCGGGATCGAGACCTTCTCGAGGAAGGCGCTGGAGTCTCTGCTCAAATCGTGTGGCTATTCGTCAACGCGGTTCTACTATCCATACCCTGATTACAAGCTGCCCGGCGAGGTGTTCAGCGATGATTATCTTCCACGTGTGAACCATATACTGCACGATGCCCCGAACTATGACCAGGAGCGGCTCGCGCTGTTCAGCGAGAAGAAGGCTTTCGTTAACATAGTTAAGAACGGCGATTTTCCCTTCTTCTCTAATTCTTTTCTGGTCGTGGCGTCCAGGTGAACGAGGTGTATGCATGAGAAATAAAATTATTGCCGAGATGGAAAAGTCAATGGCAGCCAAGCAGGCGCTTATGCGGGACGATGCCGTCATCAGCGCGGTGTCAGATGCCGTGAGTAAGGCGGTTGCTGTATTCAGAACTGGCAACAAGCTTCTTGCGGCAGGCAATGGGGGCAGCGCTGGCGACTCGCAGCATGTGGCCGGCGAGTTTGTCAATAGGCTGTATTTCGATCGTCCGGCGCTTCCGGCAGTTGCACTTTCGACTGATACCTCCGTTCTCACCGCAATTGGCAATGATTCGGGGTTCGAGTTCGTCTTCTCCCGCCAGGTCGAGGCGCTCGGAACCGCGGGTGATCTGTTTCTTGGCATTTCAACATCCGGCAATGCCCGCAACATCATCAATGCCCTCCGCGCGTGCAGGGAAAGGGGCGTATTCTCCATCGGACTCACTGGTCAGTCCGGCGGGGAGATGGCCCCGCTTTGCGACCTCTGCATCAAGGTGCCCGCGCGCGAGACGCCGCGCGTGCAGGAATGTCATATCCTGATATGCCATATCTTCTGCGGACTGGTGGAATCGGAACTGTTCGCGAAATGACGGAATCCGCGGTCAGTCTTGTAAAACGGCGCCAGCTTTGCGAGCGCATGGCGCGCTTGGGAATCGTAGAGCGCGACCTGGCGGAGCAGTTCGTGCTCGGTTCCGGGAGTGGTGGACAGAAGATCAACAAGACTTCGTCCTGCGTGCGTCTGGGCCACGCGCCGTCCGGCCTGAGCGTCAAATGTCAGGAGAGCAGGTCGCGCGAGGAGAACCGCTTCAGGGCGCGTCGTATCCTGTGCGACCTTATGGAGGAGCGGATTCTCGGAGAAAAGAGCAAACGCAAAAAAGAGGCTGAGAAGATAAGAAGACAAAAGCGCCGCCGCTCGCGCCGGCAGAAGGAGAAAATGCTTGAAGGCAAGCGGCGTCAGTCGAATAAGAAGAAACTTCGCGCCACGCCTGATCCGGATTGATTATTGAACCTGAAACCGGCGTTTGGATTCACCATGAAGAGCATGAAGGATATGAAGTTAACAGGGATGTGTTTATGAGCATGGAGGCGCTTTCCTTCATGATCTTCATGTTCTTTATGGCATGAACTGCCGTTTCGGAGTTGAATGCTATTCTGAATGCTGTATTCTGACTAATGACTTCTATTTTCAACCACGCGCCTGTAGCTCAATTGGATAGAGCATCTGACTTCGGATCAGAAGGTTGCAGGTTCGAGCCCTGCCAGGCGCGCTCTTCGAACAAGGCACTCTGGTCGCACAACCTGATTATCCTTCAATAGTTTCACCAAAAAGCGCATAAACCGGCTTGGGATATTTGAAGTCTTTAAAAACACGGGCCTTGAATATGTTGATGCGTCCATCATCATCAAGAAATGCTTTTTTTATCCAGCCGCCAACAATTTCTCCCACGATAAAATCATGGTGTCCGATTGCGAAAGTCTTGGAATAACGCATTTCCACCGCGGCTACGCACTCTTTGATTGAAGGCACTCCAATATAAAGCCCCTGTTTCAGCGTCAGGCCGGCTGTTTCAACCTCACTTTCCGTTTCAGGAACATTGTCCGCGAGCACGGCGATTGTTTTCACCATATCCGCGCCTGGTATATTGATGGTGAATTCACCGTCACGCGTTATATTCCTATGCGTATGATGTTCCTTGGCTATCGCTATTCCTACTTCGCTGGACGACAGATTTGTATATGCGCCGAATACAGCGGCATTGACTATCCCTGATTTGTGGCGAGTGGTAATTATCATTGTAGGTTTTGTCGCAAGAAACCCCATCGCCACTCTCCCTTTCACTTCGTGATACATGATGGAACCTCCTTTGATTGCGATTCGTTCTTGACCTAAATACAAGGATTCACATTTCTCCAAAGACTTCGCGTAACTGCTCAGGTATGTCCCAAACAGGTTGTAAATACGCGCCCTTTGCGCCAGGATAAAATCCTTGCCTACATGTTTTCATGCTGTAGGCCACCATTGTATGGTGGCGAAACCTGTGCAGTTACCTTTAAACTTAAGATCTTACCACGGAGGCACGGAGGTGGAGAAAGAGGAGATTTTGTCAAATGCGGGCTTAACGCAGCGTTAATCCTGAATTTGACAAAACCGGCTGTGTTATGTATGGAGAAAGACAATAGATTTCACAGCCCCATTCTTTTCAGTCCCTCTCGTCTCACTGCCCGAATGTTCCTCTCCACTCCTCCTCCCAAATAAATCGTTGATTGAATTTACTCCGGGGCGCTTTGCGCTTCGGGGTAAATTCAAGCAACCTCTTCCCCTCCGTGTCTCCGTGTCTCTGTGGTGAATTCCTTCCGATCTTTCCCCGTATATATAGCTACAACAATCGACATGCTTTGTATATCGTTACTGCTGACGTGGTCACGAATCGGTTGACGAGAACGGCGACGATAACGGTGGATGAGGCTAGTCCCAATCGTTAGCTCCCGACCTCACTCAAAGAGAGTCGGGATCGCCGTTCTCGATCACCATTTTCTGCTTTTCCGTAGTGTTCCAGAGTAGTTACCAATTTTAATTGTAATATCCCTCTTCTCTGCAACTATGAACTATGAACTATGAACTGTGAACCGTGAACGGGCACAAAAAAAACACACGGAAAACCCGGAAGCGCCATGCTGTGTATAGTTCGTTTATAACAATATTAGAGCTGATACGGGGGGATATCAAGGTTTATGTGTGAGATATTCTGCTGGCCTGGTCTTTCTGACGGCCTGGCAACCTGATTGACGCAATTGACGATGTCATCGGGTATGTTCTATACTTGCGGCTTGATGCATAGGTGATTTTGTGCGAACTTCAAACGATACAAATGTCCGAAGTGTGGACAGGCAGCTGGTGTGCGGATGCTGCATCGCCGTCAATATCAAGAATCCGACTCGCAAGTGCAAGGCTTGCGGCCACGAATGGGGCGCTCTGAAATGCGGCCGGGGATTGATCTCGGATTGACCCGTCGAAAAGCGATTTTCAAAAGTGCCGGCTGCGCAAGGCTGTGCGGCCCTGCCAGGAACAAAAATGGTAGGGCGGGACCCCGCTCGAAGCGGGGTAAACAGCACGGCTTGCCACGCCAAA
>CAYWJE010000263.1:0-4973 GCA_964458525.1 uncultured Verrucomicrobiota bacterium | reverse complement strand
TCTTGCTTCGACGCGTCGGCGAAAAATGGGGGAATTGGGACACGCTCTAGTTATCAGGGATATGCGGGGCTGGCCAGAGAATATGAATTTGTGGCTTCCAGCCCAATGCTTGGGTTGATGGAAACGAGCAAGAACCGGCAGAGACGCGAATACCGCAAGTACGTTGAAAACGGTGTGGCGGAAAACGATGAAGAAATTTTGGCATTATTGACAGGAGATTGTCTTAGTATCGGTGGTGATGAATTCTGCGCAAAGATAGGTGAACTTTATCGTGAACTGGTTGAAAAGAGCCGGAAGCCGGAAGATGCGGCATTCCGTCATCAAATCGGAAATATATCAGGGGAAGAAATTCTTGTATTGTTGGGTCAAACGCTGGGGTTGGAAACGAAGCGGTTCAAAGAAAGAAAAAGAAAATCCGAGTTGCGTCCATTGGCCGCAAAAATGCTAAGCAAATATGGAGGACTGACGAACCGTAAAATCGCGGAAATGTTACATATCGGAACTGGGGCTGCGGCAGGACGGGCCATTGCCAGACTGGGCGGAATATTAGAAAATAATTGTGAGATGAAAACGATCCTGTCAGAGATAGAAAAGGAACTTGCTGAAAAAGCAGCATCTATACATAATTAAGTATTAAAGTTAGGTTTGACCCCGAATTCCCGGTAAACTGTTACTGAATCCGCATGGGAAAGTGAGGCTGGTTATAGCCCTCGATATCGTTACGATCCCGTCCTCCCAGCGGCTGGCGCGGCTGCGGCACGCCGGCGACGTTGTGAATGCGGGTGGTCCTGGCCTTTCGTGCCCAGGGGCAACTTCAGGTATACGACATTGGGAAGCGGGTTCTGATAGTATGGCGCGATTTGTCCGAAGCCCCTTGTGACACGACAAGTCTAACGCTGATTTCTTTCATCTCTTTCCCGGTCCGGACCCTTGTCGCAAAAGCGGAATATCTTCTTCGAGTGGACGGTTCGCAGCTGTCTTGACAAAGGCAATCGTGAAGTATAACATATTTCGAGCGATCGAACCAAGGAGCAGAAAAATGCCTGTCGAACAGCATTACGACTTTCAGAAACGCATCGCGGATGTCCACCCGGCCAACCTCCGGGACCGGACGCGCAAAGCGGCCGCTGGGGAGACGGAGATCACCAGCAAGTGGCGAATCGCGATCGCGGAGGATGCGTCCGAATACCTGGAACGGGTTGCTTCCGACCTGGGTCAATTCTTCGCACAGAGCATGGCGATCGAGTTGGAATGCGTGCGCGGAACTACGGGCCGCGCATCGAAGAAAGAGATCGTTCTCCGCGTTGACTCGGCGTCCGCACCTCAGAAGAAGCGCGCCTACCGCCTGGACGTTACGGCCGACGGCGTCGAAGTAGCGGGCTTCGACGAACGGGGGACGGGGCAGGGCGCGTATTACCTGGAGGACCTGGCGAAGCTGCGCCGCGCGCCATTCCTGCCGCGGGGCGCAAAGCGTCGCGCTCCGATCTTTTCGCCCCGGATGTTCCACTCGGGCTGGAAATGCGGGGAATTCCCGGACTGGTTCCTGAACGCCGCTGTGCACGCTGGGCTGGACACGGTGCTGATCTACACGCGAGAGGACCTTTCCAAGGAGAAGCGCGATGTGAACGACATCATCCGGCGCGCCGGTGAGCACGGGCTCGACGTGTACCTCTATCCGGACTTCCGCAACTGCGAGAAGCATCCCCTGGACGAAGGTGCCGACGAGTTTTATGACAAGCTCTGCGGCGGTCAGTTGAAGGCGTATCCCGGGGTTAAGGGCATGGTTTTTGTCGGTGAATCCTGCGCGTTTCCATCGCGCGATCCGCGCGCGAGCGGCCGTTCCTGGTGGTCGCAGCCCTCAAAGTCGTCAAAGCCTGGCCATCAGAACGGATTCTTCCCGTTCAACGACTACCCCGACTGGGTGAAGTGCGTGCGGAAAGCCCTGCGGAAGGCGAACTCTGATATTGATTTCGTGATGTGGACGTACAACTGGGGCGGGGCGTCGGACGAGGACCGCCTGGCATTCGTGCGCGCTCTGCCGAAGGACGTGACTCTCGAAGCGACGTTCGAGATGTTCGACCCGGTTGAGCGCGACGGCTATTCCTTCAAGGTCGCTGATTACAGCCTGACGATCCCCGGGCCGGGTCACTATTTTGCGACCGAAGCGGCCGAGGCGAAGAAGAGAGGGCTGAGACTCTACACGATGTCGAACACCGGCGGAAGGACGTGGGATCATGGATCCGTGCCTTACAATCCCGCGCCGCACCTGTGGAAGAAGAGGTGGGACGCGCTGAATGCGGCCGCGCGGGACTGGAACCTCTCGGGGCTGATGGAGTGCCATCATTTCGGCTGGGTTCCGTCATTCATCAGCGAGCTTGCGAAAGAGGCGTACTGGACTGACGGGATGGATTTCGACGAGCATATCAGGAAGATCGCGGAGCGCGATTTCGGCGCGGGCGCGGCCAAGGCTATGGCGGCCTGGAAGGACTGGAGCGAAGCTTTCGAATACTGCCTGCCGATCAACCTTGACCAGTACGGTCCGCTGCGCATCGGCCCGTCGTATCCGCTGGTTCTCCCAGGCGAAAAATATGAATTCCCGGAGCCGCCGGGGATCGTGTTCTTTAACTACAACGAGGACGCCGGGTGGGTCGGGAAGTACTCGGCTGACGATCTGGCGGTGCAGACCGGCATCCTGCGGAAGCAGGAGGCTGCGTTGGCATCCGGCAATGCACACTTGGCAGCGGCCTTCGCGAAAGCGCCGGGGGATGCAAAACCGGGCGCGGAACGGATGCTTGCGCTCGGCCAATTTCTGCTTGCGACTTGCCGGACATGCATCAACTCGAAACGCTGGGCCATCTGCAAGCTTGATATCGAGCAGGCGAAGATCTCCGAAGAAAAGCTCCCGATCCTGGGACGAATGCGCGGGATCGCGGAGGAGGAGCTTGGCAACGTGCGCGGCACGCTCCCCGCGGTGCGGACTGATTCCGAGCTTGGATATGAGGCCACGATCCGTTACGCCGGCGGCGAGGAACGCCTGACATGGAAGATCGGCGACCTGGAACGCGCGATCAGGAAAATTGACTCTCTCCTCAACGCTTGATGTGTAAAATCTTCGCCAAGATGTTTTCTTCAAGCTCCTTCAGGGTCTCACCCTGGGTCATTATGTCCGGGTGTTCCAGCAACTTTCCAACCCAGAAGTTTCCTCTTTCCAGTAAACCGTCTTCGTTTTTGTTTTCATGTGCTTTGTACTCCTGAATTTCAGCAAACACAGACGCAAGGACATGAAACCAGGAGAAGCCGGGCAAGTCAATCTTGCGCGCTCGTTTGCCGATCATCCCCATGCCTGGCGGTCGAGGAGTCGGTACTGGATGGCTTCCGATACGTGGTTGGGCTGGATATCCTCTGAGCCATCGAGATCCGCTATGGTGCGCGAGACCTTGAGTATCCTGTCATAAGCGCGCGCGCTGAAATGCAGGTCGGTGACAGCCATCTTGAGCAGGTCCTGCGCCTCCGGACTCAGAGCGCAGAAATGCTGCATATCCTTTGGGCGCATGGCGGCGTTGCAGTGCACCTTGCGCAGGCGCTGAAACCGTTTCTGCTGCAACTGCCGGGATGCGAGGATTCGTTCGCGAATGGCCGATGACGGTTCGCCGGCGCCGACCGATGAGAGTTCCTGATAGTGGATTGCCGGCACCTCGATGTGGATGTCAATCCTGTCGAGCAGCGGTCCGGATATGCGGTTTCTGTAGCGCTGGATCTGGAGAGGACTGCACCGGCACTCGTGTTTCGGGTCGCCCCAGTACCCGCAGGGGCAGGGGTTCATGGCTGCCACGAGCATGAATCTGCAAGGGAAAGTGAGGCTGGCTATAGCCCTCGATATCGTCACGACTCCGTCCTCCAGCGGCTGGCGCAACACCTCGAGCACGTTCCTGTGAAACTCCGGCAGTTCGTCCAGAAAAAGCACGCCCCTGTGCGCGAGGCTCACCTCGCCGGGCATCGGGTGCGCACCGCCGCCGAGCAGTCCGGCGTCCGAGACCGTGTGGTGCGGGGAGCGGAATGGACGCCTTGCGACCAGCGCCTGTCGCGGCTGCAGCACGCCGGCAACGCTGTGAATGCGGGTGGTCTCCAGCGCCTCTTCGAGCGTCATGAGCGGCAGAATCGAGGGTATGCGTTTTGCCAGCATGGTTTTTCCCGTTCCCGGCGGACCGACCATCAGAACATTGTGGCCGCCCGCCACCGCCACCTCGATGGCGCGTTTGGCCTGCTCCTGTCCCTTGACGTCGGCAAAATCCTCCTCATATACCGCGTGCGTTTCGAAGAGCTTTTCCACCTGCACGCGATATGGCGCTTCAACCGCGCGGCCGGAGATTATTGCCGCCGCGTGGTCGAGGTTGCGCACAGGGTACACGTCAATTCCTTCGACCACGGCTGCCTCGTCCGCGTTCTCGAATGGAACGAGAAAGGCTTTCCGGCCCTCCGCCTTCATTGTCATCGCTATTGAGAGGACGCCGCGCACGCGGCGGACCTCGCCGCTAAGCGCCAGCTCGCCGATCATGGCAAAATCGGCCAGAGCGTCCTTCGGCACGTCGCCCTGCGTGGCAAGAACGCCGATGGCTATCGGGAGATCGAATAGCGGGCCTTCCTTCTTGATATCGGCGGGCGCGAGGTTGACGGTGATGCGGCCCTTCGGGTTGATGAACCCGGAATTGGTGATGGCGGTGAAGACGCGGTCCTTGCTCTCCTTGACGGCGGCGTCCGGCAGGCCCACGATGACGGTTTGCGGGTCGCCCTTGTTGGCGGAGTCAACCTCGATTTCCACGGCGTATGCCTCAACGCCGTAGACCGCGCCTGAATGAACTTTTGCGAGCATATTGACCTCGTAGAAAAATCGCTCCAAGCATCCAATATCTATTTTTTTGGTCCTTCCGGAAATAGCGTGGGATTTCGCATTGAGTGCTATCCTCGGCGATATC
>CAYWJE010000262.1:0-5058 GCA_964458525.1 uncultured Verrucomicrobiota bacterium | reverse complement strand
GCAAAAAAACTCTTTTCCGAAAGGCAACCGAGCGAAGCGAAGGTTATCCTTGAAGTTTAAGGAGCTAAAAATAGCGCTTTTTCATACACCTGGATCAGGAAGTCTGAATGTAGTGCCTTCAATTGAAACACCCGAAATACATGCTGCGCTGCAACGCCCCGCCATGATAGCAGCAGCTTCCGCCGCCGTTTACGTCAAACCGGGATTGACAACCGCCTTCCATTTATGCACTCTACTCGGCGAACAAAGGACATAGCGCATAGCGAAAGGAGCACTCAAATGATCGCGAAATCGGCAACTGAACACGGACCTCAATTCGACATCAGGACATTCGGCGCCATTGGCGACGGCAAGACAGACGACACGAGCGCCATCCAGCGCGCGCTGGACGCGGCGGCGCCCGTGCGCGGGACGATTGTTGTGCCGGACGGCGTATTTGCCTGCGCCCAGCTGAAGCTCCCGCCCCACACAGGCCTGGTGGGCAACGCGACCTGGGGATACCGGGAAGGCGGCGGCTCGGTTCTGAAGCTCAACAAAAACACAGCGACCTGCCTGGTGGACATCACCGGCGCGGTTGGCGCCACGCTTAACGGCCTTTCGCTGGACGGCGGCAAGCTGGGCGAAAACGTCCATGGGGTCCTCATGAACGAGAACCCGAACAAGAAGGAGGAGGACACCCCGCGCATAGAGCGCTGCCATATCAGCCGGTTCACCGGCGACGGCATCAGGCTTGCGCCCGTCTGGTGTTTCAGCGTCCGCAGCTGCGAGGTGATCTTCAACGGCGGCAATGCGCTCTACGTGCGCGGCTGGGACGGATTCATTCTGGACAACTGGTTCTCCGGCAACGGCGGCGTGGGCTACCTGGCCGACGGCCCCAACGCCTCGATCACTATGACAGGCAACCGGATAGAATGGAACAAGGGAGGTGGAATCCGCGTCCTCGGCGGCAGCCATTACAATATCACGGGCAATTACATTGACCGGTCGGGCGGACCGGCAATCGCGCTCCTGACGCGGGACGGCCAGGCGCCGTGCTTCTGTTTCACCGTCACGGGAAACGTGATCTACCGCAGCGGTAAACCGGAATGGAATGCGGGGGGCCACGACAGCGCTCACGTTCGCTTCGAAATGGCGCACGGCCTGGTTTTCAGCGGTAACAGCATGTGCGTGGGCCAGGATGACGGCAGCGGTAAAATGTCGCCCAGGTTCGGCATGGTTCTTAAGGCATTGAAGAACAGCGTCATCAAGGACAACGCCCTGCACATCGGCGCGCTGGAGGAGCTGGTTACGGACCTCGGCGGACACGGCGACGGAGTGATAATCAAGGACAATGTCGGATCGCTCTATGCCGATCGGGGCACCAGCCTATGGAATTCCGGCCAGATTTGACAAAAAAACCTCTTGAGGAGTAACCGCAGTTCTGATATTTGTTAAGAACATGGCATCATCGAAACACAGATCCAGTTCCGCGACCACGATGCTGCTCTCGATTCCACCCAGCGCCATTGACAGGCGCGCGGGTGGACAGCCAACACCCGTTCCGAGCATCAAGCGGGCGGATGACGGGGTTTCATCCCCCTCCCTCACGGCCAACGGCGCGGTGCTCGGGAGCCTGCCGTTGCAGACCATCTACGACGCATTGCTGATAGCCGACACTTCAGGCCGGATTAGAAGCGCCAACGACAGGGCGTCGCTGCTCCTCGGTTTCACGCGCGAGCAGTTGTGCATGTTGAACGTGGGAGAGGTCATTTCCGGGATGGACAGAAATATGATCCCCGTGATCCTCGACCATATCGCCAAAAATGAATTCGTGCTCATTGACGGCTACGGCGTTCGCTCCGACAGATCGAGCTTTCCGACCGAGACGGTGGCCGGCAGAATTTCACATAATGACACGGAGCACATCTGTTTTTTCGTCAGGGATGTCACCAGGCGGAAGGAAACTGAACAGAAGGCCAAGCAGTCCGCGAAGCTCCGGAGCCTGCACATGCTTGCCGGCGGCGTGGCCCATGATATCAGCAATCTACTGACCGCCGTGATCGGCCATCTCGAACTGGGACTGGCCTCGCTTCCCGACGGGTTGAAGAACAATCCCGATCTTCTCTCCGCCCTGGCAAACGCCAGAAAGATGTCCTCCCTCTCCTACCGGATGCGCGCCTTCTCGGGAAAGGGCGTTTTGCGTGAATCATCGGTTGATCTGAACGGGATCATAAGGGAAACCGGCGACAAGCTGGCCGACCAGGTTGCCGACAATATATTCCTGAACATACGCCCGCATTCCGAGCCAGTGAACGCCAACGGCGAAGAAGATCTGCTTGAGACCGTTGCCGAGAACCTGCTGTGGAACTCGGTCGAAGCCATAGGCAAGTCCAGGGGCACCGTCACCATCTCCTGCTCGGTCAAGACCCTCGACGCCTCGTTCATCAAAATGCAGTCGCTTGAAAACGATTTAAAGCCGGGAACCTACGCATGCCTCGAAGTGTCGGACACCGGATGCGGCATTGACAAGGTGACGCTGGAGAGCATCTTTGAACCGTTCCTCACAACGAAAGGCGAAGGGCGCGGCCTCGGCCTGGCTGAAGTTCAGGGCATCGTTACAACGCTCGGCGGCGCGACAAAGGTTGACACCGAGGTTGGAAAGGGTTCGACCTTCACCGTCTACCTGCCGCTCGCCGAAGCCAAGGCTCCTTCGGCCAGCGCGCCGACTGCATCCGCGTCTGCGCCGCAACAGATATCCGCCCCCGTGAGGACTGTGGTGCTCGTGATTGATGACGATGAAAGCATAAGGCGCTATCTCGACAGGGTACTGAAAATCAACGGATTTAGCGTCTTCCTGGCTGAAAACGGGAAGGACGGCATCCAGTCGTTCCGCGCCCACGCCGACGAGGTGGACATGGTGCTGCTCGATATGATCATGCCGGACGCGACAGGCGACAAGGTTCTTCGGCAGTTACGGGAAATCCGAAAGAATATCAAAGTGCTGCTTATCACGGGATACACGGACAGGATGGACCCTGATCTGTTCGCAGCCGCCGAGCCGACAGGCGTGATACACAAACCGTTCAGCACATCGGATTTCCTGGCCACGCTGAAAGCGGCGCTTGCGTCAGAATCGGCAAGCTGAGCCCGATTCACTCATCTTTCCCGTGCACCATGGGGACGAAGCGGACCGGCAGATCATCCTGCTTAATTATCCGGCCGTCCTGCTTCCTGAGTATCACGAGGCGTTGCGACCATTTTCCCACCGGGACGATCATCCAGCCGCCCTCCACGAGCTGATCCTTCAAGGCCTGCGGCACGTTCTCCGGGGCGCAGGTCACGATTATAGCATCGAACGGAGAATGCTCCGGCCAGCCCTTGTAGCCATCACCGGTCAGAACGCGAACTCGCTCGCAGCCTTCCGACCTGAGCGCCTGCCTTGCGTGATCGGCCAGTTCCGGGATGATCTCGATGCTGTAGACATCGGCGCCGCACTCCGCCAGGATCGCGGCCTGGTAACCTGAGCCCGTTCCTATTTCCAGCGCCTTTTCGCCCTTCTTCAGGTTCAATCGTTCGGTCATGTAGGCAACTATGTAAGGCTGGGAGATGGTCTGGTCATGCCCGATCGGGCACGGATGATCGCCGTACGCCGTGGCCGCGCTGCGAAACGGAGCTGGTATGAAAACATGACGCCGCACCTTAGCCATGGCCCGCAGCACATCCTCATCCTTGATGCCATGGGCCCGCAGCTGCCGGACCATCTCGCCGCGCGCTGCCGCCCACGACAAGTCATCAGCCTGCAACTCCGCGCCCAACGATGAACAACAAAACAGCCCTATCAAGGGAACAAACATTGCTCCGAAGAAAATGATATCCGCCTTTATCATAGACACCTCCCCCGCACGACCATCAGGTGATCTCAACATCAGCGAAAGACACAACGGCAAGACACAGCGCCCCCGCCACATAGAGGCTCGCGTAGAGGCCCGCGCTTCCCACGTAGGACCAGGAAACGCCGCCGCCCGAGAGCGCGTCCACCATCCAGAAATCCTGCCAGTTCGGCAGCGCGGCATAACAGAAAGCGGCAAGACGCGAAGCGTGCCGCGCGCCGGCGAAGAGGTAGTCCGAGATCAGGCCCAGGAAGAATACCGCCACGCAGCCCGCGACCGTGAAGATGGGCGCCAGGCGGGTGGATAACGCGAGGGCTATTGCGGCGAGCACGGCCAGCGCCATGGCTATGAGGACCCCGGCAGGAACCATGCCCCACGGCATTATGGGCGCGCCAGGCGCGGCGCCCTCCACAGCGTGGGCGGGACAGCAGGCTTGGTGTTGCGGGGCATGCCCGTAACGGGAAAGCAGGACCGCTACGGCAACCGCCGCCAGCAGCGCGGGAATCATGAAGAGAAAAGCGCGGGAAACAAACGGACGGTCAAACCCGGCGTTGACCGCCGCCGCCAGGAGAAAGGCCAAAGCCATGGCTCCGTACAGCAGTCCCGCTATTCGCCAGTCAACGCCGAACGGTAAGGACATCTTAACGCTGAGAAGACCTGCCGACACGACCATCAGGGAGAATAGAATGAGCATCACCAATATACCGCAGTAGGTCGCCAACAGGAAGACGGTCCGTGACACAGGCTTGCACAGCACCGTCGCGGCGGTCCCCCGCATTATCTCCCCGCGCAGAGCCATGGAAGCCGATGCTACGGCTACGGCCAGCCCGAACACGAAGTGAAGCGCCAGAGCCCCATCGCGCACAAGTTTCCCCTCTTCCCCGAAATTGAACATGACAACCAGGGGGAGCGCGCTCATGATCAGGATGCAGGAAGCGCTCATCAGCAGAATAAAAGGCTGCCGCATGATCTCCCTGGTCACGTTAAACGCTATCGCCATGAATTGTGTAAGTTTGGAAAATAACATTGCGATATGAATACTCCAAAAGTCGGACACTCGTCAACCGGCAATTTGGGCGATAATGAATCTCAAAAACAAGTTTTTAAAAACTGTTGACATTGTATTCGTTTTTATTCAGGTCCTTCCGGAAATAGCGTGTGATTTTTTGGCGCTTCGTACGCAACGACC
>CAYWJE010000261.1:0-5176 GCA_964458525.1 uncultured Verrucomicrobiota bacterium | reverse complement strand
TCAATGCGCTGGCAGAAGCCTGCTGCCCGCCATCAGGGGCGAACGGGTTGCCGAGATCCCGGCCATTCTTGAATGCAGCGCCCATGGGCACGATCTGAAGGCCGCCAGAACCCCGGCCCGGAAGATTATCATGAAGGATGGCATCGTGACGGCGTTGTATTCCCTCAATGCCGATCCCGGTGAAACCAATAATCTTCTTCACGCCGATCAACGCGATCAATTCGCCGAGCTTGAAGCTTTCTTGAAGAAGTATCTTGACGACATCAAGGCTTCCGGAAAGAATACGGCAACGATCAAGCCTGAATTGGACCCGGATCTGATCCGGCAACTTCAGTCGCTTGGGTATATGAAATGATGCTCTCAAAAATACACATCCTCTTGCTCCCCGTCCTCATCTTTTTCTTGCTGCCCCCCGTCCGCGCCGTTCCTCCAGCCACTAACATTGTCCCTGGAATAGTCTGCACTAATCGCGTCTTCGATTTCGGCGTTATCGCCGGAGGCGAACCCGTCGAACATGACTTCATTCTCGCCAATCCTGGCTCGTTACCCCTCAAAATATCCAAGGTCAGGGCATGTTGCGGCGCTTCCGCACTCCTCTCGACCAACATCGTTCAGCCTGGCTCGAACACCGTTCTTCGCATATCGCTGCCCGTGCCCGGCGGCTCCGTCAAGATCAACAAAAGCATCTACGTCCACTCGAACGATCCGACCTCCCCAATCCTTCAGCTCAAACTCAAAGGGGAAATCGTTCACGACGGTGCTTCCTCGCAACCGTAATCCCAAAGCGGGCTGAACCCGCAACTCGATTCGAGAGCGATGAAACGTCCGTTGAATTCCGAGGAATAGCATTCTCCCTCGTCACTGCCAGAAAACCAAGCTGGATGCCAAGAAAACAAAGCAGCGCCAAAATTGGAATCAAAAAGAATTTTTTCCGCTTGCCTTTCAGTCCCGAAGCCTGTTCACTACTGCCGTTGAACGCGTGAACGTTCCGCGCGGCGCGGAGAACACTTATGAGCGGGAACATTCCTCTGATTCCAAAGGTAACTCTGGTGCTTGGCGCCGCACGCAGCGGCAAGAGCAGCCGGGCTCAGCAGATGGCCGAGACACAGACCCGCCCTCTCTACCTGGCGACCGCCGAAACGCTTGACCCCGAAATGGCGGAGAGGGTGGCGGCACACAGAAAATCCCGCGGTGAGCGCTGGCTGTGCGTCGAGGAGCCGCTGGACATCCACGCAGTGATCGCCAATCCACCGACAGAAGCTGATGTGATCCTGTTGGATTGCATCACACTGTGGCTCAGCAACATCCTGCACAAAGAGGGACTCGATGCACTGCCCGGGCGCAGGACAGCCCTTTTGAACGCCCTCCGCGAAACAACCGTCCCCGTTGTCCTGGTGAGCAACGAAGTGGGAATGGGCATTGTTCCCGACAACAAACTTGGCAGGCAGTTCCGCGATGCCGCTGGATGGTTAAACCAGGATCTCGCTGCGGCCGCCGACCTGGTTCTGCTGGTCGTGGCGGGCATCCCCTTGGCGATCAAGGGATGCCTTCCATCCATTTTTCCTTCCGCCGGAGGCCGGTAATGCTCAGGTCCTTCATTTCAGCCATGCGAACCCTCACCCGCTTACCGGTGTCCGGCCGCGGAGTGACCGACGAGTCCGACTCGTTCTTCTCATTTCCTGTTGCAGGGGCGCTCATCGGCGGCATCGTTGCCGTGCTCGCTTGGCTTACAGGCGGACTGGCCGGCTGGCCCGCCGGCGCCGGCGCCATCGGGGTGCTTGCCTCGGCATGGATCACCGGCGGCCTTCACATGGACGGGCTTGGCGATTCGGTAGACGCCCTTTACGGGGGACAAACCAGTCAGCGAAGGCTGGAAATAATGAAGGATGTCCACATGGGCGCCTTCGGTGTGATCGCCATCACGCTGGATGTCATAATCAAGTTTGCCGCGATCTCGCGGCTGGCCGAACAGCGGGCGTGGCTCTGGATTGCAATCCCCTTCATCCTGTCAAGGACGAACCTCGTGATGCTGGCGCGATTGCTTCCTTACGCCAGGAAGGACGGGGGGAAGGCCGGGGCGATAGTTCAGAACGCAAGAACGGCGCACTTGGTAATGGCCCTGGGCGTTGCCGCCCTGCTCTGCTGTCTTCTTGCGGGTTTATACGGGCTTGCCGCGCTGGCCCTGTCCTCGTTGATCGTCCTGCCGCTCGCGCTCTGGATGAAGCGAACATTCGGCGGCGTTACGGGAGACCTGCTCGGAATGGCCAACGAGATCGTGGAATGCTCGCTGCTGTTCGCCGCCGCGCTACTTGTTCAGGCGATGTGACTACTCAAGTATTCCGCAAACGGGCTGTAAATGCGCGCCCTTTGCGCCAGGATAAAATCCTGGCCTACATCTTTCCATGTTGCAGGCCACCATTGTCCGCCACCCGCCTGCGCTTGCGACGCAGGCCGACGGATCTTCGATATGGTGGCAAAACCTGAGCTGTTACCAGGCGGTCCAATCAGGCATCCACTTTCCCGCCCGCCTGGGCCTGGATGGCCGTGATCGCGGTGACGTAGACAATATCCTCCGTGCTGCAGCCGCGTGACAAATCGTTCACCGGTTTGCGAAATCCCTGGCAAATCGGACCGATGGCCATTGCGCCGGCCTCTCGTTGGACAGCCTTGTAAGCGATGTTACCCGAGTTCAGGTCAGGAAATATAAAGACGTTCGCGCGACCGGCCACCTTGCTGTGCGGAAGCTTCACCTTGGCCACCTTCTCGTCGAAAGCCGCATCGTACTGGACAGGGCCCTCGATCAGTATTTCCGGAGCCATCTTGTTCGCTATAGCCGCCGCCTCCCTGACCTTTTCAACGGACGACCCCTTGCCCGATGTTCCAGTAGAATACGATAGCATCGCTACGATCGGCTCGATGCCGAAACTCTGCGCCGTACGGGCGCTGCTCACGGCGATGGCAGCGAGCTGATCCTTGTCCGGTTCCTCGATAATCGCGCAGTCACCATAGAAGAAAGCCTTCGGACCACGGAGCATGAGGAACACGCTGGAGACGAAACGCATGCCCGGCGCGGTGCCTATGAGCTGGAGGGCGGGCCGAAGGGTATCGGCAGTGGAATGGATCGCGCCCGAAACGTAACCGTCCGCGTCGCCCGTGCGAACCATCATCGCGCTGTAGTACATCGTGTCACGAACGAGATCCCGCGCCGTATGAATGCCAACGCCTTTTGCCTTTCGAGCTTCATACAACTGCGCGGCATATTCTTCGACATCCGATTTGGCGGGATCAATAACTGCCACCTTTTTAAGCGCAATGTTCAGTTTTTTCGCTCCCTCGGCAATCACATCCGCATCCCCGAGCAGGGTAATCCTGGCAATGCCGCGCTTCTGGATGTAGTCAGCGGCAAGCAGCACCCGTTCATCAACACCCTCGGAAAGAACGATGTGCATGAGCTTCTTCCTCGCCGTACGAATTATGTCATCCAGATAATCCTGCGGCGTTTTCTCACGCGTTATAGCCGCGCCGGAAGCGGCAAAAAGAGCCTTGCAGTCGCAGTGCGTCTCCACGATCATCTCTGCAGCCTCGATCTTCTCCGTGTCGTCCCCGCGAACGTGAATATCAATGCCGTTGATAACCGTGGAAGTCTTAAAGGTGTCGTTCTTCGCAAGCAAAACGGGGAATTCCAGACCATCCAATTTGCGAAGCAGGTTGAGCACTACCTCCGACGGCATCTGGTTGCCGGTCAGCACAATCCCCGCTATGGGAGGAGAATCCTCGGACAGGTCGGCGGCCGCCATGGCTAGGAGTATATCATCCCTGTCACCGGCGGTAATTATAAGCGTGTTATCCTCAAGCGCGGACAGCACATTTGCGGGGCGCATTGCCGCCACGATTATATTATGGGCAAGATTGCGCATATTGCCTTCAACAATGATCTTGCCGTTAACGGCCTCCATAACATCGCGCATTGAAGGAGCGCCCATGATCGGGCGGTATGGAACGACCCCGATAACGTTGATTGATCGCTCTTTGAAGGCGGTTCTCAACTGCTCTCCGTAACCAACCAGGGTATCAACGTCCGCCTTGTTCACAACCACTCCCAGCACCCGGCATCCTGCGGTTTCATACATCTCCCTCGCGTGAACCGTCTCGTAGACTATGTCCTCCACCGGACGTGCATGCGCGCCATTGATAAGCAGAAGCACCTGGGCATTAATTCTCCTCGCGAGAGCAACATTCATATCTGTCTGATAAGCGCCTATCGAAGTGAGGTCCATGCCCTCGACGATCACAACGTTTTTACCTTCAGAAATGCTCTCGTGCGCGGACGCTATTTCATCAAGCGCCTGCTTCTCCTCCCCCGCAAGCAAACGCTTCTCAAGAGCCTTGGAGCTGAACGGAGAAATATTTGCCATATCACCATCGAGCCCGAAAACGCCGGCTATCAAACGGGCATCTTCACACACCGTGCTGCCCTCGACATATCGCTGTCCTACCGGTTTGATAAACCCGACCTTTGAAGCGATATTTTTGAGCCCGAAAATAAGCCCCAGGCAGAAGGTTGTCTTCCCTACGCCGCTTCCCAGGGGTGCGATAAAAATAGTCCTCGACATACTCAACCTCCGTGTTCTATCCGAACATAACTCCCGGCATTCCGTCATGACCGCAAGCCGTTTTCTCTCCGACATAATCTTCAAAGGCATACCCTTACGCAAAGTCTTACAAAGGTCAAGACAAAACCAATGCATGACAAACCTATAAAAAGCGGAAAGGATACTCCTGCCGTGATGTGAATGACAGCAGGTTGAGCGGAATTGATAAGCATTCGAATAACCTTATGTTCACACTTAAACAAGTGTGAACGAGGAGTCCTCATAAACCGGCGACGCCTCATTTGTCTCATGTTCTTTCAATTGCATTTAAGAACGAGTTTTAACTTCTTGTTGACTCTATCGCGACTTGGCTTATTGTACTGGTGTTGCAAACTTTTGTTCACAACACCAAGGAGGTCAATCATGACGAATCAAGTGAACTGGGCGGGAATGCTTTTCGGGTTGCTTATTCTGGGGATCCTCTCAACCGGGTGCAGACCGAGAGGCGGGCGAACGATGATCGTAGAGGAGTTGGGCATTTCAATGAATATTCCGGCGGACTGGAATCTGGACGGCCCCCAGCT
>CAYWJE010000260.1:0-5178 GCA_964458525.1 uncultured Verrucomicrobiota bacterium | reverse complement strand
TTTTCAAGCGACCTCTTCTCCGTGCCTTCGTGCCTCCGTGGTGAATCTTCTTGTTTTTCTTCGCGGTTTCTCGACAATGAGGTACTAAATCAGCCCGAAAAATGCCGTGATTGACGGCCAGTTGGAGAATACCTTTACCTCTTCAGGATGGTCTCCTGCCGCCGACGGTTCGATTGCAAACAGGATTTTTTCGGTGCCTGCCGGGAATAATGTGTCAGTGAAGACCTCCGGAAGATCATCAATGAAATGAGTGCATTTCAAATGTGCTATGCGCTCCACCTTGGCCTTTCTGTCCGCCTCAAAGAACAGGCTCCCGCTCATGGCGCTTTCCGGGAAAATCCCGTGCGCCCCGATCCATTCGCGCGCGGCATCGCGCAGGTTCACGCGTGGCCCGAGGGCGGGGAATTCGGCCTTGTGGCTCACTATGGTCACGTGGACCTTGCGCTCCCTGCAAAGAGAAAAGAATTTAAGCGCGCCGGGATACGGCTCGGCCTCGTTGATCCGGCTGCCATACACCTCGCCCTGGAGGGCGGTCCAGAGATTGTTCCCGTCCGGAAGGTTCCACAGGTAAGCACGCACTGCCGACTTTCTTTTCGGCAGTCCTTCAGGAATGAGGCTGCGCTCAAGCGCGCACCGGTGGAACAGATCATCATACGAGATAATCGTGTTATCAAAATCCACCCCGATGTGGATGGGGCGATCTTTAAAAGGCGGCCGGGAGGATTTCTTCATCGGTTGCGAAGCGCTCCATCCTTCATTTCGGGTCCCGCGGCAATGAACGGCAGTAGCTTCGCGCTATCCCAGCGCAAGCTCCTTCATCCTCAGTATATTATGGTAAAGAGGATTTTTCAGGGGATCGGTCAGGAGTCCATTCCGGTATGCTTTCGCGATGCTCAGCACGGCATCCTGCACGGAATACGCGGGAGTGAAGCCGAGGACGCGGCGGATCTTGTCGGAATTGATGTGGTAGGAGCGCATGTCGTCGGTCGGCACGTATTCAAGCGAAATCTTGTCGTCACTGAGCGCCTTCATGACGGTGAAAGCCGTTTCCTCGACACTCGTGTTCTGGAACCCGGCATTGAAGGGCACGCAATGTATCTTGTCGGCTGGCGCATCCAGAAACATCTCGTACACGCGCACCATGTCCATTACATTCAGATGTGGTCTCAGTTGCTTGCCCCCGAACACCCTTATCTTGCGGTTGACCAGCGCGTGAATGGTGAGAATGTTCACCGTCAGGTCCAATCTCATCCTCCTGGCATAGCCGCAGAGAGTGGCTGGCCTGATGATGGCGCGAGTCATGGAATCATCCTGCGCGGAAGCTATGAGAATTTTTTCGCACTCGAGTTTGAACCTGGAGTAGTCCGTCAGCGGCTCGGGCGGCGAATCCTCGCGCACGTCCGGCTCGGACTTTACCCCGTAGACGCTTGACGAACTCGCATAGATGAAGCGCTTCACTCCCTGCTTCGCCGCCGCCCTTACGAGCGGCTCGAATGCGTCGAGATTGATTGATTTTCCCAGTCCGGGATCGAGCTCGAAGCTCGGATCGTTGGAGATGCAGGCGAGATGGATCACCGCGTCCACTCCGATTAGCGCCTCGCGCACGGCCTTTTTGTTCCGAATATCTGCGTTTATGCGCGCAAGGCGCTCGTGCCGATTGCAGTCGCCAAAAACGTCTTCACCGTACCAGAAAAGGTCCAGGACCTTGACCGTGTTGCCCTTTTTCAGCAGGCTTGGAACCAGCGCGCTTCCGACGTATCCCGCGCCGCCGGTTATCAGTATTGTTCGTGATGCCATCGTCATAATTCCTCAAGCAGATCTGCTATTTCAGGAGAGAGGTGATGGTTGCCTTGATCCGTGACTTCTCAATGAACTTGTCGTTTCCAACTACGCCAACGGCTTCTGCCCCGGCCACATTGCCTATGAATCCCAGAATCTCGGGATGGGCGTCCAGCGCGGCCGCAAGCGAGGTCAGCGAGAGCAGTGCGTCCCCGGCGCCCACTCGGTCAACAACCTTTGAGGCGAACGACGGGACCTCCAGCATCTCCCCGCTTTTGTCCCTCACCAGACAGCCCCTTCGGCCCCTCGTCACCACGAACAGCGGTGATCCCAGCCTGGGCGCAACTTTGTGCATCAACGGGGTCAGGTCGCCAAGCAGGTCCCTTGTTTCAAGCCGCAACTCGTGCTCGGCTATGCATGCGTAATGCATCCGGGGATATCTGGAAATCATGTGGAAGCCCCTGTTCCCGGCGTTTGCCTGAGTGTTCACGGCCAGGAAGCGGGATTCCTTCACGAGGATGTCAACGATCTCCTTCGGAACCGCCCCGTGCCCGTAGTCGCTTGCGAGCACCATGTCCGCGCCCTTCAGGTCAGCCGACAGAGCATTCTGTATTTCACGGATCGTTTTGCGCGGAGTCTGCGTTTCGTCCATTACGTAGATCTCCAGCAGCTTGCTCAGGGAGTAGCCTTCGAGAAAGCGGCGCTTGATCATGGTCGGCGCGCCTTCTCTAACGAAGAAATGCGGGGTGACGTTCGGCGCCAGACTGTCGCGCATGAACTGCTCGTGCGAGTTGATGCTGCCTATTACGGTGTAGAGATCCACGCTTTCAACGAAACTCGAAAGATGGTTTGCCACGGCAAGCGCTCCGCCTGCAAACTGGTCCTCGGACTGGTACTTTAGGGCCAGTACGGGGTCTTTTGATGATTTTCCTATTGCATCGCAGTATACATACTCGTCAATGATAGCGTCGCCGACCACTGCGACCTTGAGGGACTTCATCCTGTCCAGCAGGTCGAGAATGTCCTTCAAGTCATGGCGCTGCCGGAAGAGCTGAAGATAATCATCCACCTCCTTGGGAAGAACCGAGAGGTACTTGTTTATCAGGTGCGTTGAGCTGAAAACAATATCCTCCGCGAATTCCAGCCTCGCGCCTATTTCGTGAACGACTTTTTCCTCGAGCGCGATCTTTCCGGTCGGGTCGGACTTGATCCCCTTGAACTCGGAGCCTTTGACGTATATATCGGGCTTCACGATGCGGAGGGTTTCCTCGGCCGTGGGCCATTCGTTCAGCGCCACGTAATCCACGCAGTAGACGGATGCTATCGCCTCGAGCCGCAGGGGTTCTGGAAAGGCGGGACGGTGCGGACCCTTGTCCACGAAGCGGTCCGGGGTGACCGTGACCACGAGAAGGTCGCCCTTGCTCTTCGCCTGTTTGAGGTAACGGATGTGCCCGATATGCAGGAGGTCGAAAACACCGTGGCAGTGGACGACGATCTTTCCCCTGGACTTCGCCTCCGCCACAATTCCGGCAAGCGCGCGAACGTCAACGATTTTGCTGTTCGACATGGCAATCTGCCCTCTGTTTCGCTCTGATGCGACTATGAATCCATTTAATTATACACCGATCCCGCCAAAGAAAAAGCATTTTTTTGCGGACTGCGGGGGAATGAAGCATCTGCGATGCATTATCCTTTTCCCGCCGCGAGTTTCGGTGAAGCCGGATAAGCCGTGCCTACGTCGAAGAGGTCGCAGCCACCGCCCGCAGCTACAGGATGCAATCCCACATCAGAATCCAGAGGCATTCGTCCCCTGTAGCGGGTCCTCGGTGAGGCCGGCCCTATGATGCAAGAATAACCGAGGTCAACGATTTACTCACAGGACGAAAAGTATACCAAGCCAGCCTGCAATAAATCATTGACGCGCCCTCCTGTTTGATCGCCCAAACCGCGCCCAAACCGATATTGACATCCCCGTCCGTTTTCTGTATACTACCTGAATCCGTAACGGGATTTTATGACAACAGCGCAACCACCGGCTCGGATGGTGCCGATTCAGTGGAATCGCCAACGGTTTCGCCGCGCGGCGAAACTGAAGGTTCCGATGGCCTGTCGCCGAGCTGGACGTGCGGATGGTTTTCTTTGAAATACCGCAGGCTCCACTCGTTCTCAAACAGGATAACATTTCGCTCCCGATCATCTTTTGCGAAGCGAGCCCCGTAAGGGATCGCCAGGCCGTCCATGTCTGTGTCCGGGCCGAACCACCGGACGAGTGTCCAGGGGACGCTTTCGATGCGCGAAGGCGCTCCGTACTCGCTTTCCAGACGGTACTTGACGATCTCGAACTGAAGCGGTCCCACCGCCCCGAGCAGCGTAATCTTCCGCGCCGAGTCGGGTAACTCGTAGCGCTGAACCACGCCCTCCTGCAGGAGCTGGTCGAGACCCTTGCGAAACCGCTTGAATGCGGAGGGTGTCGGATTCTCAATGGTTGCGAAGCATTCGGGAGCAAAGCGCGGGATCTCGTCATAGACGATCTCCGGATCTTCTGTCAACGTGTCGCCTATAAAGAAAGTGTCCTTGCCGATGATGCCGACTACATCGCCGGGATATGCCTCATCAACCGTTTCGCGCTCCCGCCCGAACAGGCGGGTCGCACCGGCGAGTCGAATGGTTTTTCCCGTCCGAACGTGGATCGCGTGCATGTCACGCTCGAATTTGCCCGAAACGACACGCACAAAGGCGACCCGGTCCCGATGAAGCGGATCCATGTTGGCCTGTATCTTGAAAACGAATCCGGAAAAAGCAGGATGCTCAGGAGCAATTGTTTTCTTGGCCCGCGATTTCCGGGGCGTGGGCGGACAGGAGTGGTCGAGAAATCCGTCAAGCAGCAACTGAACACCAAAATTGTTCAGCGCGCTGCCGAAATAGACCGGCGTGATCTTGCCCGCCAGCACGGCGTCCGGATCGAACTCGGACCCTGCCCCGTCGAGCATCTCGATCTCTTCGCATACCGTGCTATAGACGTTGTCGCTGAGGCGATTCCGGACGACCGGGTCCGAGAGGCCGGCGGTGGCCATCGGCGCCCGGTATTTTCCGCTTGGCGTTCGCTCATAGAGATGAGCCAGTCGGCTGCGGCGGTCCCAGACGCCTTTGAAGTCGCTGCCGGCGCCCAGGGGCCAGTTCACCGGATACGCCCCGATACCCAGCACTTTCTCCAATTCGTCCAGCAGGTCCAGCGGGTCACGGGCAGGCCGGTCCATTTTGTTCATGAATGTAAAGATCGGCACGCCCCGTTGACGGCACACCTCGAAGAGCTTTCGCGTCTGGCTCTCAATGCCCTTGCCCGCGTCAATCACCATCACGGCCGCGTCTACCGCCGTCAGGACCCGGTACGTGTCCTCA
>CAYWJE010000259.1:0-5207 GCA_964458525.1 uncultured Verrucomicrobiota bacterium | reverse complement strand
AATAGTTTGCGGAATTGTCTGGCAATTAACGACCCATAGATTTTGCGGAGGAGCCAAAAACTCTTGTGTTGGATAGGCGTTGAGAAGTATCATGCGCATTGATAACAGACGCGGGATCGGGATGACAACGCCAACATATTCGATGTTTTCCAAGGTATCATTTCGGCCCTGCTGTTGCGGGACGAGGAAGCTCGATCCGGGCGACACGCTCTAAAACAGGGAGGATGAGATGATGACACCCGGTACGGTAAAGGATCGAGAGAGTGGGGCTTTCCTGCATCTGGCCGCCCTGCGGCGAAGCGTGCGCAGCTACGCGGATCGTCCGGTGGAGCGCACGAAGATCGAGCGTTGCATCGAGGCCGCGCGGCTGGCCCCGTCCGCCTGCAATTCGCAGCCTTGGATGTTCATCGTTGTTGACGAGCCGGGGTTGAAGGACAAGGTCGCGGCAGCGGCAGGCGGCGGAGTGTTGCCTCTGAATCATTTCATGCAGCAGGCCCCGGTGCTGGTGGCCGTGGTCGCGGAGCCGGTGAAGACGACACTCCGCGCCGGAGCTTTTTTTAAGGATAAGCCTTTTTGCATGATGGATGTCGCGATTGCCGCGGAGCATTTTTGCCTGCAGGCGGCGGATGAGGGGCTTGGCACGTGTATTCTCGGCTGGTTCGACGAGCCGCGCGTGCGCAGGCTGCTGAATATTCCATGGCCCTCTCGTCCGGCCCTGCTCATTACGCTCGGCTATGCGGGTTCCCCCGCCAGTTCGCCCGCCCGGCGGAAGGAGATCGGAGAAATGAGCGCGTGGAACACGTATCCGCGCGCTCCCGTCGGAGAGCGGAAACACTTGACCGGCTGGCGCGCGGCTGCAGGGTTGGCCCTGTGGCTGGGTATAACCTATGCCGCAGCCGCAATTGCCGGCGCGGCCACCGCGCGCGCCGACATCTTCTATTCGGGATTGACCCGCCCGGACTGGGCACCGCCGGGCTGGCTGTTCGGTCCCGTGTGGACGCTCCTTTACACGCTCATGGCAATTGCCTCGTGGTTGGTGTGGCGCGCGCGCGGCTTCCGGGGCGCGCCCGGCGCACTTGGCTTTTATGTCGCGCAGCTAGCGGTGAATGCCGCATGGAGCTGGCTGTTCTTTGAATGGCGGCTTGGCGCCGCCTCATTTGCATGGATACTGCTTCTTTGCGCGATGGTGCTGGGTCTCATCCGCACGTTCGGACGCATCAACAAGGCGGCCGGCCTCCTGCTCTGGCCTTATCTCGCATGGCTTTGTTTCGCCGCCGCCCTAGCTTTGGCAGTCTGGCGCCTGAATCCCGGATTTCTGTAGGTCCGATGATCATGTTATTGCTTGGAAGCGTAGATGGCGGAGCGTATGCTGTTTGCTTTGATTCATCAATCCGCCTGCCGCCTGATGCTGGCGTCAGGCCGGAAGATTGAACAAGGAGCGTTATGAATGGCGCAAAAAAACCGTTCCGACAGAAGGTCGGTCGCCCCGCTGTGTTTGTTGCCGCCGGGAAAGGCGCGTATGCGAACACGCGTGAGGTCCTTGCACGATTTGACCTGTCCGCCGCCCGCGGTAAACGAGTGCTGCTGAAACCGAATGCGGGCCGGATAACGCCGCCGGGCTCGGGCATCACGACGCACCCGGAAGTGGTGGCGGCCTGTATGGATGCCTTCCTGGCGGTCGGCGCCATTGTGGCGGTGGGTGAGAGTCCAATATTGGGCGTGAAGGCGTTGGAAGCGCTCGAGGCGATCGGGGTTGCGGCGGCGGCCCGCGCGCGGGGCTGCGCGGTTCTGGATCTTGACGTGCGTCCGCCGGTTGAGCTCCAGGTTCCGCACGGCGAGGTGATGAAGAAGTTCAGCGTCTGCGCGGAAGTTCTGGATCACGATATTATTGTATCTGTGCCTGTGATGAAGATGCACATGCACACCGGGGTGACCCTGGCGGTGAAGAACATGAAGGGCTGTCTATGGCGCCGGACGAAGGTGGAGCTGCACATGCAGGCTCCCGTCCCTGGCCGGGCCGACGATAAGCCGATTGATGTCGCAATTGCCGATCTGGCTTCGGTTCTGCTTCCGCACCTTTCTGTGATTGACGGCACGGTCGGCATGGAAGGGCTCGGCCCGAGCGCCGGCGTGCCGAAGCCGCTGGACGTTGTTGTGGCAGGCGCGGACGCGCTTGCGGCCGATGCTGTGGCCTGTCGCCTGATGGGCATTCGCGCGGAAGATGTGCCCCATCTGCGAATGGGCGCTGAGCGCGGAGCCGGAGTAATTGATCTTGACGGGATAGATGTTGAACCGGAGAACTGGATCGAGCACGCGTCGGCATTCGCGCGCCCCCCGGAGAACCTGGCATTTGAGTTCCCAAACGTAAACGTGCTGGACAAGAACTCGTGCAGCGCATGCCAGTCAACGCTGCTGCTTTTCCTGAAGCGATACGGAGAGGGGCTGTTCGACTATTTCCCGAAGGGCCAAACGATCAACATTGCGATAGGCAAGGGCCATGCGGAGTTGCCGGAAGGCACGCTGTGCATAGGTAACTGCACCGTTAAGCACAAGGCGCGCGGAATTTTTGTGCCCGGCTGTCCGCCGGTTGGCAGCCAGATCCTCAGCGCGATCTCGGGCCGTGCCGTGGAGGACAGCTGTGATCCTGGAAAGAGCAGTTAGTGCCTCATTCAGTCTTTGAAGTAAGCCATCGCCTGCCCGCAGGCGAGCATTGCGCCGTCCCGGTCGGTCACCTGCAGCCTGTAGGTCCCCAGTTTTCGGCTGCGCGAAACGAGCGTTGCCTCGGCGAATAATTCATCACCCGGCCGGGCGGCTTTGATGAAGTTCATGTTGGAATTGATCCCCAGGCCCGGCGCCTCCCCTGCATTGGCAGTAAGCGCAAACGCATAATCCGCGAGCGTGAAGAGTACCCCTCCATGTACCAACCCGGCGCCATTCAAAAAGTGAGGCGCCGCACTCAAACGGACCCTGGCATGGCCATCGTCAAACGAAACCACCTCGATCCCCAGATGTTTCGCGAACTTGTCATTAAGCGCCGGATTTTTTGAGGACATGATGAGGGCCTTTCCTACGACAACCCCTGAACGTCTTTCCTGCTCACGATCCGAATCGAATGCCCGGTTAAAACAGCGATTGCCCTGTCCGGCTCATCGAAACGGAAGACCATGATCGCCTTGTCCGCATTCTTTTTGCCGAAGGCATACATGTATTCCAGATTGATGTCATGCTCGTTGAGGATTTTTAAGATCGCCGCCAGTCCGCCGGGCTGGTCGGGAATCTCGACCGCTACAATATCGGTTATCGAAGCGACAAAACTGCCGGCCTTGAGCGCCTCCAGCGCTTCGTCGGGCTTGTTGACCACCAGTCGCAGGACACCGAAATCCTCGCTCTCCGCAATGGTCAGGGCCTTGATATCTATCCCGGCCTTGCCCAGCAAGCAGGCGGCGTCATAAAGCCGCCCCTTCTTATTCTCCAAAAACACCGAAAGCTGAGTGACTTTCATTTCACACTCCTTCACATGGACCGTTTGTCAATGACGCGCCTTGCCTTGCCTTCGCTGCGCTCGATCGTTCTGGGCTCCACCAGCCGGACCTTGACCTTGACGCCAAGTACCGTGTCAATCTCCCTGGCGACGTGCTGTTCAAAGCTCTGAAGCTGTTTGACCTTGTCGGAAAAAAACGATTCTTCGATCTCCACGAGGACCTCCAGCCGGTCGAGTCCGCTCTGTTCGCGGTCAATGATCAGCTGGTAATGCGGCTGTGTGCCTTCGATGGTCAGGAGGACCTCCTCTATCTGCGAAGGGAACACGTTGATCCCGCGAACAATGATCATATCGTCCGTCCTGCCCAGTACCTTGCTGATTCGCGGGGAAGTGCGTCCGCACGCGCAAGGTCCGTGATCTATTGTCACGATATCCCTGGTGCGGTAGCGCAACAGCGGCATCCCGATCTTGGTGATGGGAGTGAGGACCAGCTCTCCCTGGGATCCCTCGGGCATCGGCTCAAAGGTTTCGGGATCAATGACCTCGGGATAGAACACATCCGCAGGCACATGCAGGCCTTTCTTCTGCCGGCATTCACAGGCGACTCCGGGCCCGATGATCTCGGACAATCCGTAAATATCAATCGCGCTGATGTTCCAGACGTTCTCGATCTCCTTGCGCATAGCCTCGGTCCATGGCTCGGCGCCAAAGATCCCGATCTCCCAGCTGCTGTCCCGCGGTGAAATCCCCAATTCCCTGGCGGCCTCGGCCATGTAAAGCGCATAAGACGGCGTGCAGGCCAGTATCCTCGGTCTGAAATCCTGCATGATCTTCAACTGCCGCTTGGTCTGCCCCGACGAACAGGGGATCACGGTAAGCCCCAGCTTCAAACTCCCGTAGTGGAGCCCGAGCCCGCCGGTGAAGAGTCCATAACCATAAGCCACTTGAATCATGTCCCCCGTCACGGCTCCAGCGCAGCACAGAGCGCGCGCGATCACATCCGTCCACAGATCAATATCTTCCTGGGAATATCCGACGACCGTTGGGTTGCCCGTCGTTCCGCTCGATACATGGATTTCCCTGATGGCTGCCATAGGCTCTGTGAAAAGGCCAAACGGATAATGGTCACGCAGGTCTTCCTTCGCTGTGAACGGGAGCTTCACGATATCTTCGATCGTCCGGATATCAGCGGGCGACACTCCAAGTTCATTCATCTTCTGCCGGTAGAACGGCGATTTGGTATAAATGTTGCCGACAAGATTCCTGAGCCGCTCTCCTTGCAGCTTTCTCAGTTCATCGCCCTGCTGACACTCAATGCCTTCATTGAAGATCATGTTGTTGCCCTTCTTCGCGGCCCTCCGAAAAGAACCTCCGGTTCTGCTCCTGCTGCTTCTTGAATTTACGGTCCAGCGCTTGAAGCCAGCAGCCTTCCCGAATGCTCAAAAAAGCCGATAGAACTCCAAGTAAATAGGTGTTCAAAAACAGTTCTTTCCCGCCCACGGCTTTGTGCGCTTGTTGAAGATATGGGAAAAGATCTGTTCCGTTCGGCTTCAGTTCGTCTTTCAACCTGGGGTATTCCTGTTCATGCAGGCAGACGATCACATCAGAAGCATTTGATAACGGAAGGGGCGAATGAACATGGGCGCCAAAGCGAACATAGGACTCGACCGACCCGCCGCGCTGGGCCATGCCCTTGACTTCGGATTGTTTGATATGATATCCGTCG
>CAYWJE010000258.1:0-5253 GCA_964458525.1 uncultured Verrucomicrobiota bacterium | reverse complement strand
GCGCCTGGTCGCCACCAAATGACGCAATCTCAAGCGACTCGCGTCCCGATGGTTGTTTTTTCGATCTCGACTTCATGCCCTTCATGCTCTTCATGGTAAAATCATCATCTTCCTGCTTCGAACAATTAAATATGCGTTCATTGCCCCGTATTCTGTGTCATCTTCTTATCCTAATCCATCCTTCCATGCGTTTTTCCTTGCCGTTCACCTGCGTTCGAGGTTAGAGTTCACTTTGCCTGATTCGCGGTCCGGAGGCGGCACCGCCGCACGGGAGTGCGACAAGCAAATCGAGGAGGATAAATGATGAACACCGCATGGAGATCCTGCGTCCTGGCTTTAATGACCCTCGCGACCCTCACGCGGCTCGCCGCAGCGGAAGAGATCCGGAGAGTCAGCCTCGATGATGTCTCATCTCTTGCATTCAAGGTGGAGACCGACAAGCTTACCAAAGTCGAAGGCGATGGCTCAGTCCGCATCAAGGCGCCGTGGCCGGTCACCGTTTGCCTGGCCGAATTCACGGATATCGAGGCGGAGAGCGTGACGCTTGTTTTCAAGGCACGAGTCAAGTGTGAGAACCTCAAGGGAACCGCTTTCCTCGAGATGTGGTGTGACATCCTTGGCGGCCAGTATTTCTCGCGGGGCATGAATTCAATGGTGGCGGGCACGATGGACTGGACCCTCATCGAAACAACCTTTGCGCTTAAGAAGGACCAAAGCCCGACAAAGGTCACGCTTAACCTGGTGATCAACGGACGCGGCACGATATGGATTGATGACCTCGTGCTCATGAAAGCGCCGCTGAAGTAATTCCTTGCGGGGTATTGATGGGATTGTACGTCGGCCTTGACATAGGTGGAACAAAGTTCATCGCGGCCGCATGCCGCCGCGACGGCGCGATCCTGCGCAGGATCCGGGAGAAAACGCCGCTCGACCTCGACGAGGGGCTGACCCTGCTCAGCAGGATGGTTGAGGAAGTGGCAGGCGGGGAGGCAGTCGCCGCCATGGGCGCGGCTATAGGCGGACCCCTTGATTGGCAAACTGGTGTCGTTTCGCCGCTTCACCAGCCGCGCTGGCGCAACGTGCCATTGAAGATAATAATGGAAGAGATATGGCGCTGCCCTTTTTATGTTGACGTGGATACGAACATCGCCGCGCTCGGCGAGTACAGGTTCGGCGGCAGTGCCGCCGCGAGGCTGTTGTATGTCACGGTCAGCACCGGGATGGGCGGCGGGTTCCTGGTTGACGGCCGCATCTACCGCGGAATGAATGGCGGGCATCCCGAGGCGGGCCACCAGTCAATAAATTTCAGGTGCTCGAATCCCGGAGCGATAGAGTGCGAATGCGGCGCGCCCGACTGCTTGGAGGCGCTGGTTTCCGGCAACGGCATAAGGCGCATCTACGGCAAGCCGGCGGAGGATTTGAATGAAGGGGAATGGGACGAGGTCGGCTATAACCTGGGGCAGGGCTTGCGGAACATGGCGGCGGTGATGCTTCCGGACGTGATAGTGCTGGGCGGCAGCGTGGCCGTGGGCGGCGGCGACAGACTGCTTGCAGCCGCGAGGGACGTGATGCGCGATTGTCTGAAGATCGTGCCGGCCCCGGAGCTCCGCATTTCCGCGCTGGGCGGCGATACGGCTCTGATGGGCGCGCTGTCGGCGGCAATGGACGGCTTTTAAGACAAAGAAAGGATATTGAACTATGGGCGGCTTATTCGGAGTTGTTTCCAAAACTGATTGCGTGGACGATCTTTTCTACGGAACTGATTATCATTCGCATCTCGGCACGCGCCGCGGCGGCCTCGCGGTCGTCAACGGCAGCGGCTTCAACCGCCTCATTCACAACATCGAGACGTCGCAGTTCCGCTCCAAGTTCGAGGACGACATCCAGAAGATGTCCGGCGCGATGGGAATTGGCTGCATAAGCGACACGGAGGATCAGCCGCTGATAATCAGCTCCCACCTCGGCAGATACGCCATCGTAACGGTGGGCAGGATCAACAACTCGCAGGAATTGATAAACGAGGCGTTCGGAAAGCGCGCCACCCACTTCTCCGAGATGAGCCGCGGCGAGATCAATCCCACGGAGCTCGTCGCGACACTGATCAACTCGGGCGACTCGTTCGAGGCCGGGATTCGCATTGCCCAGGAAGCCATTGACGGATCCTGCTCGCTGCTGCTGCTCACCGAGCACGGCGTTTACGCCGCGCGCGACAGGTTCGGCCGCACGCCGGTCATCATGGGCAAAAAGGAAGGCTCAACCTGTGCTTCCATGGAGAGTTGCGCATTCCCGAATCTAGGCTACAGTCCGGCGGGCGAGCTCGGGCCCGGCGAAATAGTGCTCCTCACTCCAGGCGGCGCGGAGCGCAAGGCGCCACCCTTCGACACGCTCCGGATATGCGCATTCCTGTGGGTCTATTTCGGCTATCCGGCTTCCAGCTATGAGGGGCGAAATGTCGAGCTTGTGCGCAACAGGTGCGGCGAGACGCTTGCGCGCAACGACAGCGTCCCGTGCGACCTGGTCGCAGGCGTTCCCGATTCGGGAACTGCCCACGCCATCGGCTACGCCAACCGGGCGCGCGTTCCGTTTGCCAGGCCCTTCGTGAAATACACGCCCACATGGCCGCGCAGCTTTATGCCCCAGAACCAGGTGGTCCGCGACTTGGTTGCCAGGATGAAACTCCTGCCAATAAGCGAAATCATACGCGGCAAGCGCCTGCTGCTATGTGAGGACTCGATAGTCCGCGGAACGCAGCTGCGCGAGACCGTCAAACGTCTATACGATGCCGGCGCGACGGAAGTGCACATGCGCCCCGCCTGCCCGCCGCTGATATATGGATGCAAGTACCTCAATTTTTCCCGATCGCGCTCCGAATCTGACCTGGCCGGACGCCGCGCCGTCCAGGAACTCGAGGGTAGCCGCGATGCCGATCCCTCCGAATACACGGACCCCTGCTCGGGCAAGTACTGCGCAATGGTGGAGAAGATACGAAGTCAGCTCGGGCTCACGAGCCTAAAGTACCAGACGCTTCCGGACATGCTCGAAGCGATCGGGCTTCCCCGGGAAAAGGTGTGCACCCACTGCTGGGACGGCGCCGGGCCGTAAAACGGCTTCAACTGCTCATCCGCTCGATTCGGACTATGCCGTTCCGCGTCAGGACAAGACGGTACCTGAAGAGCGGACAGCTTTCGGCGGCTATGCCCGCCTCGGACAACCCAACGACCAGGTTGAGATGGTAGACGCGCCGCGCCTCGACCTTCGCGTGCCGGCCGTTATCATCGAAGGAAAGAGAGTTCACGGGATCGTCCATGTTCGCCATCCATGGATCCAACTTGAGCCGCATGATCTCCGTGAGCGATTCGAGCCGCTTGTGTCTCCGCATCAGACGCCCGCTGTCGAGGTCTATATCTTTGTGAAAGTGGATCACATTTTCCAACGGAATGATGCTTCTGAATACGTTGCCGTCAACGTTGCGCAGGTTGCGGACACCCTCCGGCACCTTGTCCGGATGAGAGAATATCGCGCGCGCGCGGCTGGATCCAATCCTGGTGCCGATTGCCGGGTCTATGAGCTCTTCAACCTGGTCAGCCACCAGCTTGGGGATATAAGCCGCGAAGATCCCGCGCAATATTTCCTTTATCCTGTCCTTCGCGACATATGAGATCACTATCAGAACGATCCAGGGAACGCTGTGCATGGCGAACAGCCGCGAGGCGAACAGAGTGACGACCACGGCGAAAGCCATGGCCGTGCCTGCCGCAATGCCCATCAGCAGATGGGTGAACTGGGCGGTTATTTTGGCGTGCTCGGTGGTCATGAACATGCAGCCTTCCGTCCATTTCTTCAATACGCCCTCGCGGTAGACGAACAATTCGTTCGCCGCAGGATCATCCCGCTTCACCAGCGTGGGATAACCAAGCTCCGCCCGGTATTCCTGCTCACGCCCCAGCCGTGCCTCTATAACGCGGCATCCCTCGGCGAGGTCGGCGCGCTCCTGAAAAACGTCATCCAGCTTAAACAGGGTCTTCTCCGTGCCGAGGCTGATCGCCTCATCGGCCCACCGTAGCGCCTGCCGCATCAAATCGCTGACGCTCGGATCGAGAAATGCCGGGCGGAGCGCCCTGAATGTCCGCAGGAACAAATCAATATCCGCAACAAACTCCTTAAGCCGACCCGTCGCGTCTGCGGCCAGACCATCTTCGCGAATAAAGTTCCGGAGTATTCGTCTCGTGTCGCGGAGCTGTCGGCGATAGATGCTTGCGACAATACGAAGTTCGTAGATCACGGCCTTCTCGTCAATTCCCGACGAGGCTTCCGCGTCGTTTAGCATGCCCCTGATCCGGGCGATCGGGCTTATCTCGCAGGAATGATCGCTCAGCTTTTTCAAGGGGATGGAATAGGTGGAATAGCGCGTGTACGACTTCATGTCGCGCAGGAACCGGGAAACCCCATAGCTCTCCCGCGTTATGTCGAGCTGGTACGGGCTGAACACGAACAGGTCGAACTGGTAGCGCTTGTGCTCCTTGTCGCCCGTCAGCGGATACTTGACTTGAAGCTCCAGTTGGCGCTGTCCGTGCGTATTAACTTCACAATTGCATACGATCATGATCTTATCCTGGCGAAAAAGCTCGCGCATTCACAAACCCGGCAGATGTTCAGACATCAGGAGACAGAATAGAAAAGAGGTGTTAGTCAGACGAATACACGAAAAACGGCGAGGATACCATCCTGTCTCAAAAACAGGCTGTTGTTCTTTCTATTACCAGTTTTTCCGCATTTCATTCCGGATTCTGTCTTCTGACTCCTGACGACCTGAGTTGTTACGATTACATTATATCGTTTGTCATGGCGGATCAAGATGCTTTTCATTATTGATGAATTGGTTCGGACAGGTGTTCGCGGGGTAAGCGATTGCTCTCAACAATGGCAGAGGAAGTGTTGCTCAGCCTTGAGAAGCAAACACCTCCCGCCAGGCCTTGCCGCATTTTTCTTCCTTCAGAAACATTGCCCGAGACGGCGTTCCATCCCGCCATGCAGCAACCAATGCCAGTTTCCTTATTCTCACATTCTTTCCAATTAAACCTCTTGACATTCCGTCCATTTTCTTTCACGCTTATTGCCAACCTCAAGGTGTAAATATGAGCATCCAGCATCCAGCATCCCGCATCCAGCATCCAGCTTCCAGCTTCCAGCATCCAGCTTCCAGCATCCAGCATCCAGTCTAGCTTCCCTCTTCATCCTCATTCGCGTTCGCGT
>CAYWJE010000257.1:0-5259 GCA_964458525.1 uncultured Verrucomicrobiota bacterium | reverse complement strand
GGCGATTTCACCGCATCTGCTGTTTTGGCAAGGGTTTGGAGTATGCTTATACGCCTTCACCCTTGCCGCCTTGCAGCTACGGCAAACTTGTCGCGTGAATAAATCAGGCTAAAACTGAGTATTTATCTTTTCTGAATCCAATGTAGCATTGGGCATAGGACAAACAGTGTCCCATGCCAAACTATTTTCATCTTGAATTGTGTTGACCCGCCGTCATGGAAGGGATAATAAGGCCATGTGAACATGACCAGGGCTAAATTCAAACCCCAATTCCAGCGCCTCGTGTTTATTGACCGGAAGATCCGAACCGGCCGATACCCTAACTGCTCCACCATGTCGCGGGAATGGGAGGTCAGCTACAAGACCATTCAGCGCGATATTGATTACCTGAAGGACGCGCACAACGCTCCCATTGAATACGATTCGCGGAAGAACGGCTTTTACTACCGGGATTCCTCGTGGTTCCTTCCGGCCATCATGCTCAGCGAAGGGGACATCTTTGCCCTGCTGATCGGATCGCGGGCGTTGCAGATGTACCAGGGCACCCCCATTGCCGGGGAACTGAAGGCCATTTACACCAAGCTGGCACAACTGTTGCCCGAACAAATCTCCGTTCCGCCGGAATTGATTTTTGACCGGATGAGTTTCCTTGGCGCTCCGAGCCGCCCCATCAATGCGGACATCTGGAAGGTGCTGGTTCGCGGAATCCTTCATCAGCGGGTAATGTGGATCGAATACGCGTCGCCTCGCTCGAAGGAGCCAAAGGAACACACTATTCACCCGTTGCACCTTGCCAACATCGAGGGCGATTGGTATGTTCTGGCGCGCGAGACCCGGTGGAAAGACATCGCCCAATTTGCCGTGTCACGAATCAGGAAGGTCAAATTACAGGACGCCACATTTGTGCCGCCCAAAGGTTTTGACGCCGGGCGGGTGCTGAAAGACCGTTTCGGCAAGTTCGTTCATGTGGATGGCGGAAAGAGAACGACCGTCCGGCTGCTATTCAAGCCCGAGCTTGCCAATTCCATCGCCGAAAGAACGTGGCATCCGAAGCAGAAGCTGAAATGGCGCAAGGATGACGCTTTGGAGTTACAATTTCCGGTTGTGGATGTTAGAGATATTGTGCCGTGGGTGTTGAGTTTTGGCTCAGGAGCGCGGGTCGTGTTCCCCGGCAGTCTGCGAAAAGAGATCATCCAGGAAACGTCCAGAATGAAATTAGATCAACGGTAGTTTCTTTGTCTTGAGATACGGCATCCCACGTTCCTTATCAGACAGTTCGTCTCAGAGCGTGAAGGATGTCAATCATTCCGCCCGTATCCTGGCCGCAGTAGCGCAGGAGCTGATTCCGCACCTTGCGTCGCTCGGCTGCGCTCACATCACCAAATGTAACGCGCAGAAATTCCTCGCTGGCGGTTGATCCGTCTGCAATGGACATGTTATCATAACTCCGCTTTGTCAAGGCCGGCATGACCTGCTTCAATGAATTACTGCCGTGCTGGCGAGGATGATAATAGGCGCCTGTCCTGAACGGTATGATGAGGTCGTTGATTCGCTTCAGAGCGCCACTAATCCATGGTCTGTGCTCCGGAAATGCTTTGGCCATTTGTTTGAGCATGGTCTTTTCAAAAGCCATGTTGAATGCCAGGATCGTGCCGGAACGACCAATGGTATGCTTCAGGCTTCGGAGCAGTTTCGGGCGAGGATCATCCCGATCTTCGGCCAGAAATGAGTAATGGATGGTCTTCGCCTTTGGCGCGTTGAGCACGTGAAGTGAATATTGGAAAGGTATCTGCTGATAGGACTTGGTCCCGTCGAAAATAGGAATGGGCGTGCTGAATGTCTCAAAATCAAGGAACCTTATGGGATATTCGAGCTCAGATAGGAAGGCCGTGATAGCAGGCTGATCAATATGGGGCTTGTGTGTCTTGAGACTCTTCGCTTGGATAGCCTGGTATCTGGTGAGTTTGAAGCCCTGCGGAATGTCTCTGATTCTGGTTACGCCGCTCCCGAAGAGGTCAAACTTCTTCCTCCCGATCCGGTATAGTTCAAACACATTATCCCTGGGCAGAAATGACCAACAGGCATCCCAGAGAGGACATTCAACCGGTGTGCTGCACTGCGGGCCAATAGAAATCTTCGGGCACCTGGCTGCAAGGATCTTCCGGATGCGAACAACATCTGCAGGAACCGTCCGGAGAGCCATTTTGACTTCATTGCTGACATCGTGAATAACAAACAACTTTTTGATTCTGATCGGACCTCGTTTTACATATTCCGGATTCAAGCTCGCGATGCAGACATGGCGTACCGGTAGACCAGCCTTGTCGCAGACGTATTTCTGGAATGCCACATCCTGGATAAAGTGATCCTTGAGACCCGTTGTGGATTTAACCTCGACAATATCCCATCCGCCCCTGGCAGGAACCAGGATGTCTATCTGGGCATATAAGTCCGCAACTGCAATGGCCGCTTCGTAAATCGGCTTGCGGCTCAAAATCGCCTGCCGGGTGGCCGCAATTCTGTCTTGAAGCCGAAGAGACGTGTCAATGGCGTTGCCATGCGGGAAGATGGACCGCGCCTGGATGCCAACCTCTTGCCCGCGTTCGATGGGGGATGGAGCATCATCATCCGTGACCAAATCTTCAGGCCTGTGAACCCGGGTCCACAACAACTTTGGGCACTGGAGACCCGCCATGTAGTTTGTCTTGGTAATCAGCATCCATAAACCCCAATTTCAGGCTAAACATTTACCTGACGAAGCGTTTTTCTGACCCTGATGGTGGGCAAAGAGGCGCGGAATGTCAAGAATCATGGGTTGAAACCGATTCTGATGGTCGGGGGCGGGCGACAGCGGCGCCTCTGTTCCCAGTATTCTCCATTCACTCGGCAGGGGTGGAATCGCTGTATCGCCTGTCTGTGTGCAGAACACAGCAGCCGGAGAGTGTGCCGCATATATAGGACACAGAGTGGTATTATTCATATCAGGCGAGATCTGAGAGAGCAATTCTAAACTTTCCGCTTGTCCTTTATCGCCGTCACTTGAAACGGAGTTTGGCCACCCATATGGCAATTCTTTTGCCGACGAGACCAGATGCCAATGTCCTTGCTCTATTGCGGGACTTGCGAATACGTGCTCTTTGGTTCTCGTCGCCATCGCTCAAGAAGATTGCGTGCGAGGGGCGGAGTACGTTTCAGATTCCTGCATGACGGAAAAGAAGAGGCAAAGGCGCGTTGGGGTTGAGCGATTGGTGTTCGTCCTGATTTTCAGGCATCTTCGTCGAGCTTAAGCTCCAGACATCATCGTATCACCCAGCAACTCCTGTATCCGCGCTTTATCCTTCTTCCAGGTCTTGGCCGTCATGTTCTCGATGATTTCCCGCAATTGCTCATCCCGTGATTTTGTTCCGTTCATCAGCATCCGGGGCATGGCTTTCTCGAATTCCCGCCGGAATTCGTCGCGGCCAGGCTTGAAATAGTGCTTGCGGACCACGTCAACGGCCGTGTGGCCAGTCACGCGTCGAACAAGTTCCTCGGGCATTCCACCAGCCAGGGCCCGCGTGACAAAGCTGGTGCGAAAGGAATGCCATCCGCGGATACTGCCACGATACAACCGCTGCTCCTTACCTTTCTCCGCTTGAATGGTTCCCCTGATTACTGACGGAATAGGCTTCCGTAGCTGGCGGCGCAGGACGGCCGCGCCGATCATGTCTTCAATTTCGTGGAGGTGCAGAGACACGGTTCCCTTGCTAACGCCAAGCTCACGGGCAATTATCGGCAATTTCTTGCCGCCTATGTAGGCCATGAATATCGCTTTCATTCGTTCCCGCTTCGCTTCGAGCATCTCGCCGGCGTTAATCGCTTTCAGTCCCCGGCTCCGGAGTTGATCCGGTGGCAATTCAGGCAACGCGGCTCGCGGGTCCGGCTTCTCCGTTGCCTTGATCCGTTCCGCCATCTTCGCGTCCACGAAGCCTGCCCGGGCCAGGATCATACGTAAATGCCGGTTAAAGCCGTATGGATCCGCCTGGTAAAGTTCCGCGGCTTTTGGGAAGACATACTCACTTCCCGTTTTCGGCGTGCTTTTCAACTCGTCACGCAACTTCGGCAGGATAGGGATTTCCGCTGTCTCGCCTGTCTTGCTTGTGCGGACCTCGATGAAGTCCGCATCCAGGTCCACGCTAGCCCACTTCAGCAGGACGCAATCGCCGCGCCGCATTCCGGTACAGGCGGCGGTCGTAATCGGCCCGCGCAATATTTCATCATCCTGCGCCGCCACCAGGATTGCATCGATCTCATCTTCCTTGAACGGTTTCCTGTGAATTGTGTCCTCGTCCTTCTCGATCACGTCCTTCAGGAAGTTACGGTAAGCGTCCGCGTTCGGCTCCAGTCGCCGGAAAACGGTCTTCAGAAGTTTCAAGGTGATGTTCCATGTTCGGGGCGAAATGCCGCGGTTCGCCTCGGCATCCAGAAACCTCTGGAGGTGCTCGGACCGGACAGAGGCAAGGTCTTCTGCATCGGGATAGTGTTCCCGCATGTAGTTGGAAAAGCAGAGCAATTTATTCATGGCAGTCTGGGTATACTGCGGGGATGGCTTCCGTTTGCGCGGGAGTTTGACCCAGGCTTCAGGGACCGCCGCCACTTTCACGAAGTCGATTCTAGCCCCAGTCTTGGCCTCGATGATCCGTTGCGCGGTTTCTTCGACATGTTTCTTCGACAGCTCGCGTTGCAGCAAGGCATCATGAGCCTCCTTCGCGCGGCCATAGGACCGCTGAAAGGCGGCGTTCTTCCAATTAGCAATGGCCAGCAGACTCGGCGGACGCTTTCCATCGATTTTTATATTGAGGTTAAACCGCCTCAGCTTTCTGTTGACCATGACCCGCGCATACCACCAACTGGATGTTTTTTTCATTTCCAGCGCCATGAGTTAATCTCCATAGGAGGTGCAAGGAAAGCCCTTCTTTAAAGCTACACGGGGAATTGTCGGGCAATACGGGACAACAGTCAAGAAGAAAGTTTCCCCTTTTTGTACCCTAAAAGGTCTTGCGAAGAAGATCGGCGCCGGTGGGAATCAATGAAGATGGCGTATTTACAGGGGGTTGATGGTCGGGGCGACTGGATTTGAACCAGCGACATCCAGCTCCCAAAGCTGGCGCTCTACCAGGCTGAGCCACGCCCCGTTGTCTTTCGATTGAATTTAGGTTACTACTCAGGTCATGCGCAAGAAATGCGGCGGGACAGGCTGTCCCCGCCCTACCTTTGGAA
>CAYWJE010000256.1:0-5292 GCA_964458525.1 uncultured Verrucomicrobiota bacterium | reverse complement strand
CTTAAACGTTAACATGGCATCGATTCCTGTTTTGAGTCAATGAAAAATCACACGCAAAACCCAAAAGAACCATTAAGTGTAACATCATGAAATGAATTGTGTCAACGTCGTTTCGTTATACTTGATCCGCGAATTCCGTTCTGGCAGCCTTGGCGCCCATGCAGCAGCCGGTGGTTTAATGCTGGGAAACCCCTTTTTTGGACGACAACATGCGTACAAAATTTCTTAGGATTTTGGAGGGGCGGGCCGGTTCTGCCGACCGTCTTGTTTCCGCCTTTTTCAGCAGAATAGACAATGGCGCTTATTGCGGGAGCCGGTGTTTCGTGGCGAAGGCGTGCTTCGCAGAGTAGCAACCCGGTGCCCTCCAGTAATAGGCGCCAAGTCATTTTTCGGAGTTGTTTTCAGACGTTGCGAAGAGTAATATTTTTCAAATGTGCGGTGAGTGGAGCGTGTTGTGGTGTTTCGAAAGGAGATATCTGAAATGAGCATGAGATCATGGATCGGGATATTGCTAGTGATGCCGATGGGCCTGATTCTGTTTTCCGGCGCTGCCGGGGGACAGGCGACAGCTCCAGAGCTGGGAATCGCGTATCCTGTTCTGGTGGTCAGCGGCGACATGGATGCGTCCGAAGGGGAAAGCGACGGGTTGCCTGCCATCGTCGGCGATATCGAGAAACACGGTATTGGTGTTCTCCTGGCCTCGGACTGTGATGATGCCCGAAACATTTTTCTCGCTCACAGAAATCTGGGGTGCGTGGTAATCGATTGGGATCTGGCGAACAATGATGCGGAGTCAGCGCTCTCGCCCGGCGCACTGGTGGACTTTGTGCGCGAAAGGAGCAGGGCAATTCCGGTTTTTCTGATTTCAGGAAAGAAGGATTTCTCGGGTATTCCAACCGAGACGCTTGGCAAGATCGATGGTTACGTCAGGAAAAACGAGAACAGGCCCTCGTTTATCGCCGGGACCATGCGGCGTGCTCTGGACGAATACAGGGAGCAATCGCTTCCTCCATTCTTCAAGGCGCTGGCGCGCTATGTCGGCGACTACAAGTACGCATGGAGCACTCCGGGGCATGCGGGCGGGCTCGGGTTCCTTGCTTCGACGCCCGGCACGGCGTTTTACGATTTTTTCGGAGAGAATATTCTCAGGGCGGACATATCGAGCAGCATGCCGGAGCCGGGCTCCATTCTGGAACACACGGGGCCGGCGGGTGATTCCGAGAAGGAGGCGGCCCTCACGTTCGGGGCGGATTTCACATTCTTTGTTCTGAACGGCACGTCCACCGCGAACAAAATGGTATGGCACAGTTGCGTCACGTCCGGTGATATAGTCCTCGTGGACAGGAACTGCCACAAGTCCATCATGCACGCGATCGTGATGACAAGGGCCGTGCCGGTCTACCTTGTGCCCACTCGAAACAGCTACGGCATAATCGGTCCGATCCACATGATGGGGCTTACACCGGAGCAGATACTGAGGGCGGTGAAGGCGTGTCCACTGGTGAAGGACGCAAAACGGCCTATCAGGATAATCGTGATTACCAACTCGACCTATGATGGATTGTGCTATTACGTGGTGGGGATCAAGGATCGTGTCGCGGGGCTTGTGGAGAATATGCACTTCGACGAGGCATGGTACGGCTACGCAAAATTCAGTCCCCTGTATGAAGGCAGGTTTGGAATGTCGGACCAGGGCGAAAAGCCTGATCATCCTCCGGTGTTCGCCACCCAGTCGACCCACAAACTGCTTGCCGCGTTTTCACAGGGATCAATGATTCATGTTAAGAATGGCGGGAAAGTCAAGATTAACCCGGAACGTTTCAACGAAGCCTACCTGATGCATGCTTCCACGTCGCCATTCTACCCGCTTTTCGCGTCCATCGATGTGTCGGCAAAGATGATGGCGGGCGAGTCGGGAAAATGGATATTGAAGGATGCGATAATGGAGGCGATCCGGTTCAGAAAGGAAATGGTGAGAATCGGAGAGAATTTGGCGGACAAACCCAATGGCTGGTGGTTCGGCGTGTGGCAGCCCGAAAAGGTGACCGTAAGCTCCGACCCCAAGCTCAAGCACATTCGGGATGTCATGTTCCGGGATGTCGACGACGAGATTCTTGCCGGAAATCAGGATTGCTGGATATTGAATGAGAACGACAAGTGGCACGGGTTTGCCGACGTGGGCGAGGACAAGGTCATGCTTGATCCGATCAAGGTCACGCTTCTTACGCCCGGCGTCAATCCTGACGGATCCATGGGAGATGACGGCATACCCGCCGGAGTGGTTGCTGAATTCCTGCGGAGCAGGGGCGTGGTTCCCGAGAAAGTGGGGCATTATTCGTTCCTGTTCCTGTTTGCGCCCGGTGTTACCGAGGGCAAGACAGGCACTCTGATAGCCAAGCTTTCCGAATTCAAGATAATGTACGATCGGGACGCGTCGCTTAGCGAAGTGTTTCCCGGTCTTGTCGCGGAATATCCCTCTGTCTATGGCGGGAAATCAATCCGCCAGTTGTGTTCCGAAATGCACGAGTACAACAGAAAGCATAACCTGCTCAAAGTCGTACAGGACATATATTCGGTTCTTCCCCAGCAGGCCATGCTGCCTGCCGATGCGTACGAGGAGCTGGTTCGCGGCAATGTTGAATATGTGCACGTGAGCAAGCTGATGGGCCGAATACCGGCCTTGATGCTTGTGCCATATCCACCGGGGATCCCTGTCATCATGCCGGGCGAGAAATTTTCCGAGGCCGACAGGGAAACGATCAATTATCTGATGATGTGCGAGGATTTTGACAACACGTTTCCAGGCTTTGCCGGAGAGATACATGGTGTGGAGATGGAAGAAAAGGACGGCAGGGTCGTATACAACGTGAATTGCCTGGTAGAACGCTGAGCCGACTGCGCACGGTAAAAACGGTATATCCGCCTCATGCATTTTTATGCAAAAACCGGGCAGAACGCTGCGTTCATTGCGGGCGAGTGCGAATAATCCGCCCATCTTTCCGGTCGCGATAAAACCCTTCATCACTTAAGCCTGACGATCGTCAGGCTTAAGTGATGGTTTTGGCCAGTAACTATTGCAATACACGAGCGCGGTCGAGGCTTTTGTGAAAACCCTGCTTCAATCCGGTCGGGGTGTAACCCGCCCCTCCAGTGTTGACATAAAGTCTCTGTGTTTTGTAACTACTCAGCCGGGCGGTCGGCGACACGCCGACCCTCCCACAAATATTAAAAAAATTGGCATGGTTCAAAACAGGGTTACAATTTCCGGAAGGCTGGGCAATGTGGCACGGGCATCCTGCCCGTGTAATATGTTGCCCATCCGATGGTTATGAACACGGGCAGGATGCCCGTGCCACTCTCCACCTCTTGAAAGTGTTACCCTGATTGGCCATTTATTGAACCATGCCATAAACACAAATGGACACGAATATCAGAAGATGATCCGCTTCCACTCCAACTTGGAGCGTTTGAAGTTGAGAATTAGACCGACTCGGAGACCTGTGATACGAAGATAGTTCATGACCTGACAGACCTGCCTATGGTCGGGGGAGTAACACCAGCTATGGTCCTCACTCCACATCGTTCAACTGTTCGATTAGTTCCCGCAACTTCTTGCGAAAATACAAAAAGCTCGGAGATTGATTGTTCTCGACATCCATGAGAAGGGGAATGGTTTCTGCCCAACGCGATTTTTCCAAGCCAACCATCTGCCATCCTTTAGCAGACAGGCTTTTCTCTCCACCCGGATAGACAGCGTCGGCCAGTTTCTCCCATGTCCCGCAGATGCTGTCATTCGCGTAGGCGGTCAAGACGGCATCCTTGGCCTTAGGATACGCTGTCCTAATGGCCGGCAGATCGCCGAGAAGCCACGCCTCGCCTTCTTCGATGGCGATACAGAAGCGGGTTTCCGGCCTGGGGTGACAGACATTAAGAATAGAACACAATTCGGAGCGGAAGGTCTTCCGGCATTTGTCATCGAGGTCGCAGACTAAGATAACCGCCGCTCTATATCCTTGATAGCCCGCGAACGTCGCGCCGTACCCCTTCAGAAGTTTCGGCAGGTTTTCTAAAAGAATGCGATTCGAGGCATCCTCTGTGTCACGCATATTTCGAGGTATTCGGCCAATGCCCTTGTATGCGTGCACCCTGAACGTATGCGCGTCTCCGACGATCTTGGGAACGAGAAGATCAAGCGCTTTCTTGCCCGACTGGTCTTCAACGAGTATTTCAAAGTGCATTCGTTTTCCTCTCATCCAGATAGTCGCTGTACCAGAGACCACCTAGCGGCAACCCCTGCTTGAACATGTTTTTGACAGTTTCATCGTCACTGGCGCGCTTGATCGTCGAAAAGCCGTCTTCGCCTTTCTCCAGAATCCACACTTCCTCTGGCGACAGCGCATCCACGAAATAGGGTTGGTGGGTGGTGACAAAGATTTGCGACCCGCCTTTTTGACCGGTTGCGTGGGTGCGGAACTCCGAAGCCAACGCTTCCAATAGTTTGTGGTAAAGGCCATTTTCGGGCTCCTCGATGCAGAGGAACGGCGGTGGAGTGGGGTCCTCCAGCAAAAGCAGATAAGCAAAGACTTTCAGCGTTCCATCCGACATCTGTTGTGAATAAAAGGGATCCTTGAAGCCCATGTCGTTAAAACGCAACAAAAGCCGGCCATCCGCGGTCTTGTCGGTGTCAATTTTCTGAATGCCCGGGATCTTGGATGCGATCCGGTCGAGAATCGTCTGAAGTTTTTTCGGGTGTTCCCGCTCCATGAACTGAACCACATTGCCGAGATTGTCCCCGTGGATGTTGAGGTGCTTTTGTGGACCGGCGAGAGGCAGGCTACGTGCGGCATCGGGTGTGAAATAGCTCAGATACCAACCTTCGATAAATCGTCGGAACACTGATATTCTAGGATGCTGCTTAAGCGCCCCGAGCGTGGCAATGCCCAGCTTGCGTTTGTCATCCAACTCCACAACCTCGGTTTCTCGGCCTTCTTCCCGGGTATCGTCTTTCCTGATGGATTCAATCAATTGCAGCAAATCCGCCTGTCCTTGCTGTTCATCAATCTGTGTCCCTTCGTCCTCACCTTTCCAAACCACCCCCTTGCCGTCATTAAGAAGCAAGAACGAGAATGGCCAGCCGTGTTTTTGGCCTTTTCGACGCTGGCGAAGCCTTTCCTTGTGGACATATGGCCGTCCAGTTGAATCAATTCCGACCGCCAGTTCGTAGGTGATGGGTCGCGCATTTCCATCTTCTTTGTAGTAGACTTGAAACTCAATCAAGCCGTCCTGTCCCTG
>CAYWJE010000255.1:0-5307 GCA_964458525.1 uncultured Verrucomicrobiota bacterium | reverse complement strand
GGAGCCCTACCCCTGCTATCGGTTGTGAGCGAGGATTTCCATGCAATATCCGAGCACGATTGAGCCAAGAATCATCATAACGGAAAGTACCACAACGTACAACCAGCCGAAATAACCGATCATCACGGGCAGAAGAAACGGCTTCACAGCCCTGTTATACAAAAAAACAGCTATTGCACCTTCGCCGGCTCCTTCTTCTTTCAGCTTCTTCATCAAGGGATACCAAGCGTAGATTGGTCCCGCCGAAATTATTCCCGCAATAATAGGCAGCGCCATCGCTTTTATCCCCGCGCCCTTGCCGAGAAGGCCAACAACCCGGGACGAGCGAACAAAGAGATTTACGAGCAATAGCGCTACAAACACAAACGCGAGAGGAATGCCGAGAGAAATGCACACCCTCGCACTGGACTTGAACGCGAACAACGTCCTTTCGGGAAAAAAGATATATAGCGCTCCGTAAACAGCCAGAATGCCGATCGGGAACAACCAAGCGTATTCGATACGATTGCCGACTTTCAATGGCGGATGCTCTGCCGTCATGGGTGTGCTCCAGACAAACAAGCCAGCATAAGAACGACAGCTATGGCAATCGGAAAAGCCAGGATAAAGCAGACGACATTTCTGATGATCGCGAACCTTCGGCCCAGCGCCGCAATTTCAGCGGGCAGCTGAACAAGCCCCACCGTTACCCAAGTGAGCATGAACGCCGTTACGGCAAAGAGGCTAACGCCCTGGTTCAAGAGTTCGCCCCCGATTACATAACTATTGATCGGGTTGCCGGCGAAAACACTGCCCGCGCATACTCCCCAGAGCGTATCGAGAATAATATTGCCCGAGAAAATGGAAGCAATGAACTTCCGGGAGACGAAACTGCTGAAGATACCTATGAGCAATACGACTCCTGCCATCATCGGCAGCATTGAAAGAACCTGCTTCCATGATCTTTGAATGGCATCCGGCAAGCGGCCTTCCGACAACATTCGAGGACGTCGTGCCGGAATCCCTTCTTCCTTTTTGTGCCTTATCGCGCCTGTTCTGTATTGCTCCAGCACATCCCGGGCAGCGCCCGCAAGCCCGGAAATGACCTGAACGCCGTTCTCTTCCAGATGCCGACGCATTACAGGACTGCAATAACCGGTCAGCAACGCCCCCACATTCCGGCTCAGGAGAAGCACGACGGCCTGCACACCGGCCCCGCGTTGTTCCAGGGATACGGGATTTCGTACGACATCCAAGGCTCCTGTCTTCGAATCGGCAATCAGAAAGTATGGCGTGGTTCCAAATCTTCGACTTATCGGTGATTCCAGATCCATGCCGTCAGATGAAATTGCCACTCTCATAACTAATCATCCCTGGCACTGAACATGCCCGCCTTATACCTGCCGGATCATGTCGTACGCCTGCAGCGCGGCTATGGCAATAGGTTCTCTTCCCGGATCAGGAGAAAGCTCCGGTTGGCCGGCGCAACGGAGCGTCGCCATATCCAATGCTGTGAGATTGCCTCGCATGGCGGTTGTGATAACATCTATGTGCTTAATCGGCGCATCGCTGTCGCTGACGATCTGTCCTCCTATCACTTTACTCGTGGCCTTGTCGAACACCAGTTTGACGGTATAGGGTCTGCGTCCTCTCATCATGGAATGCATGCTGTCCGACGATTGCCTGGCACTGACCGTGCCAATCCCTTCGCTAACAGCCTGCTGTTCTGTAAAACCGGTTCCCGCGATCGACTTGTCGAAGAATTTGGTCGCGAAGCTGTTAATCAAGCCGGGGTAAGCGGTTTCGCCGCCCAGGATGTTCCTGGCAATAATACGCCCGGCGATCACGGCGTTGGGCCGCAGTTGACCGAGAGCCTGCCTGCCCGTAACCCAATGAGGATACTCAATGAGATCGCCACCGGCGTAGATATCCGGGTCGGATGTTTGAAGATATTTATTCACTTCCAGCCCCAGTTTCCCCATCTTGAGACCGGCCTGAACAGCTAATTCGGCGTTGGGTTTAACACCCACGGATATCAGAACCATCTGCGCTTCAATCTGTTCGCCTGATGAAAGCAAAACGCCCTTGACCCCTCCATCACCCGTTATGCCGTCAAGACGCTGCTTCAGGCGCAGCTCCACCTTGTGGCTTTCCATATATGCTTCAACCCCGGTGCTCATATCGGGATCCAGGGCTTTCGGCAGTATATGCTCCATCATTTCAACAACGCAGACCCGTATGCCCTGGCGAGCTGCAAGATAAGCGATTTCCACGCCGATCGGGCCGGCTCCCAGCATAACGGCCGTGCGTACCCGTTTTTTATTCAACCAGTTCAGGATATCTATGGCATCCCCGCTCTTGCGGAGGGCAAAGACCCCCGGAATCTCGATGCCGGGAATAGGCGGCATAACGGGTTTCGCCCCGGTGGCAAGAACCAGAACGTCATAGCTATACGTATGCCCGTCCGCCGTTGTCACCTCTTTGCGCCCGCTGTCAAGTCTTTCGGCTTTGGAACTTATCAGGCGGATATTCTGGTCCGTGAACATCGTATCGTCTTTATAAGACGGATCCACCATGACGTTTCCGCAACAGATATAAGGAGTGGCACAACGGGTAAGCAAACCTTCTTCGTCAGGTTCACGCATGATAGTCACGTCCAAATCAGGCTGCATCTTCTTAAGGGACATTGCTGCAAGCGCGCCTGTCCCAGAACAACCGATGACTATAACCCTTTGAGATCCCTTCATCATTTCTCCTTTAGACATATTCCGTTCTGTCAAGAGCCCCGCCAACTATCTAACAACCGCATCTCCGCCCACTGCTTCAAACCGCCGGTTCGTGCAGATGAACATAGTACATACTATCGAATGTTTGTCAAGCCTCACAACATCAAAACATCAGATTTTCTCTTGGCATGATCCAGCCTCGCAGTTCCAGATTCACCGTGTATAACGCTCAGAAATTCACAACACTGCGCAATTCATGTTCCGCATGAACCAGAACAAATGAACAACAACGCCGGCCCCGCACCTGCGGTCCGCAGAACAGATTACTATCAAATGGCACGGAACTGATCTGCCCGCGTGCTAAACACTCCTGTTCCAGCACAGCTTGATATCCAGAACGGGGGTTCCGTTGACGGCATCGAGTCCTTCAACGACCAGCGTTGTCCCCTCGATCCGGGCAAGCCGGACATCCTGGATGCCGATCCTGGAAAGCCGATCCGGTGTGCGTGATGCAAAAACCCCGACTTCTTTCCCGTCAAGCCCCCGCTTGAACCGGGATTTGACCGTGCGGGCTTTGTGCAAGTAATAGACAATGGTCAGGTGCTGTTCGTCTTTCAGCTTGTGCATGAACCGCTGCTGAGAAGGAAACAGCTCGATATTGGAAGTGTTGCAATGATTCCCGAGACCGAAGTCGGTCTCGTTTCTTTCCTGGGCGTTTGCAACAAATCCGATGGGATAAATTTGCACCGGCGGGATCTCGCCGAAAAGGCAACGACGACAGAGGGAAGCATTATCTATAATAAAAACATCTTCCCCGGAACAAAAAGCGCCGCATTCGGAACACTTGACACAGGTTGTCATATTGTCCCCTTCACTGATGTCAGAATCTCGGTTCCCTGTTCCGTGACAAGCACGGTATCCTCGAATTGAGCGCTGCGTTTCCCATCGGCTGTGACCGCAGTCCATCTATCATCCCATATCTGGTGTCGCCAGGTCCCCATGTTGATCATCGGTTCTACGGTAAAAACCATTCCGGGTTCGAGCCTGGCTGCCACTTTATTATCACGGTAATGCGACACCTGTGGATCCATATGAAAACATCGCCCGATCCCGTGTCCACAGTAGGCCCGAACAACGCTGAAGCCGTTTCGATGAGCATATTCTGTTATGGAACACCCTATGTCTTTCACCCATCCGCGGGGGTGAATGGCGGCGATTCCGCGTTGCAGACATTCCCGCGCCGTTTCCACCAAACGAAGCGACGGTTCATCAATATCGCCCACGGGTACGGTTTCGGAACAATCACCGTGCAGACCGTTCATAAAGATAGTGACATCAATATTTACAATATCGCCCTGATCGAGAGGACGGGCATCCGGTATGCCATGGCAGATGACTTCGTTGACGGATGTGCAAACGCTTTTCGGAAAGCCGCGATAATTACGAGGACTCGGATAGCCACCCTCGTCAATGCATGCCTGGTGGACAACGGCGTCAATTTGATCAGTTGTGATGCCGGGCCGCACTCCTTCGATTGCCTTATTGAGCACTCGGCGGGCAGCGCGGCATGTTTTCCGCATTTGATCCAATTCGCCCCCACTCAAACTGGAGCACCCCCGGCAACAGTGTTCCTCGCCCCCTGTGACCGCGTAATCCGGACATTTGATATGAGCGGGAATATCACGCATAGGGGTGACGAGCCCCGGGGAAACCGGACGACTCGAACTGTTGTTCTCATCAAAAGAACCGCAGCTACCACCTTTCAATCTATCCTGCTCCATGTGGCATTTCTTGTATTTCCTGCCGCTTCCACACCAGCAGGGATCGTTGCGACCTATCTTCCCTTGGAACGCCATCACGACGGACGATCTCCGAAGAGGATGGTTCCGGGACGGATCATAGTGCTGCCTTCATCTATAGCCACCTGGTAGGCATTTGACATACCCATAGAAAGAACATCCATTTGAACGCCGGGGATATCCAGAGAACCAATAGTGTCAAACAGTTTTTTCGTTGCCCAAAAGTATGGACGCGCCGCCTCTGGATCGCCAAAGCGGGGCCCCATAGTCATCATCCCCTTGATTGCAATCCGCTCCAGGCCGGCTATTTCGCGGATAACCAGCTCGGCGTCATCAGGCAGTACTCCAGTTTTCCGCTCTTCCCGACCGCTGTTGATTTCAATCAATACCGGCACAACTGATTGCGCGCGACTATCAATTGCGCGTGCCAGTTTCACTGAATCCAGCGTTTGAATAACATCGCAAAGCTCTAACACCTTGTTGATTTTGTTGGTCTGCAAATGTCCGATGAGATGCCAACGAACCTTGGCAGCTTCATTGCCGAGACCTTTTCGCATCAGCTCTGCTTCCTGAACGTAATTCTCTCCGATGTCCGTAGCGCCCGCATCGATCAAAGCTCTCACTTCGTCAGTCGTCCTTGTTTTGGCTGCCGCGACGACTGTGACGTGCTCCGGAACCTCTTTTCGAATACGCTGACAATTATCTTGTATGCTCATTTATAAATATTTAACCCTCCCCGAAAACTCTCTGTCACAAATCCGCCCTCATCGCAAAATGCTGAGTTCACTGATCTGCAACCACAC
>CAYWJE010000254.1:0-5308 GCA_964458525.1 uncultured Verrucomicrobiota bacterium | reverse complement strand
CGATTCCTGTTTTGAGTCAATGAAAAATCACACGCTATTCCCGGAAGGACCTAAAAACTACACTTCGACTGCCGGGCCTGTCAAGCACGACACCATATCCACAATTCGATCAAGATGAGATTGACATCATTTATCATTGCTGGTAACGTCACCTGTTATTCAATCCGGCAGGCGCGAAGAACAGTCCTTGTCCGGCCGATCTCGACACAAGAACAAACCTTGATAAGGTGCATTATGGCTAAGAAACAAACAGTCGGCAAAGGCAGGAAAGCGCCAATTTCACATAAGCCAAAGGCTTCGCCCGTCAAGAAGACGATCGCTAAAAAGGCCAGACCGGCAAAAAAAGCTGTAATCAAGTCCGCGAAGAAGGCGGCGACTGTCGCCAAGCCGGCGGCAGCGAGCAAGTCCCCCACCCCGGCTAAGGCGCAGAAACTGTCCGCGGAGGACAAGAAGAAATTCCACACGCTGCTCCTACGAATTCGCGCCCACATCACCGGGCAGATAAATTTTCTGAGCACAGACAACCTGAGCCGCACGAAGGATGACTCCGATCTCGACTTCCGCTCGGAGGAGCAGGGAACGGATAATTTCGACCGAGACCTCGCCCTGAGCAGGGTGAGCATGGAACAGAACGTCCTTTTCGAAATTGACGAGGCGCTGAACCGGATACAGACCGGAACCTACGGCATCTGCACGAGTTGTGAAAAGTTAATCGAGAAGGGGCGCCTTGCGGTACTGCCGCATTCACGTCTTTGCGTATCCTGCCAATCACAGGCCGAAACAGGCGTGAGGCGTTCACGATCCGAGGTTGGCAACGTCTTCCGCGATGTCGAGTCCCCGGTATCCGATCATGAAACCGAGGAAGAAGAATAACGCAGCGGTTGTCCCAATCGGCCGCCTAACGAGAGCGCGAAAATGAAACCGGCATGGAACATTCTGGGGCCGGCCATTGGCGGCGCGGTAATCCTTGCCGACCAGGCGGCGAAGCATGCCGTAGGTCGGAGCTTACTTCTGGGCGAATCAAAGACCGTCATACCCGGATTGTTCAACCTGGCCCATTCGAGGAATACCGGTGCGGTATGGGGAGTGTTCCAGCAGCAACAGGGTTGGCTTATTATTCTCTCCCTCCTGGTACTGGTTCTTTTCCTGGTATTTCATCGGCGCATGATATGCGGGCGCGCAGCATATGGAATCGCATCGGCCTTGATGGCGGGCGGAATCGTCGGCAACCTTATTGACCGCATCAAGTACGGGTGGGTAACCGATTTTCTTGATTTCCACATAACCTCCGCCCACTGGCCGTGTTTCAATATCGCTGATGCCGCGATCTGCTCGGGAGTGGGTCTCTATCTCCTGTACTCCCTGCTGGAGCCAGCGGGGGAGTCCAGCCGGACATCTGCGCCGCGCTGAAACATTCGCAATGAAGACGTTAAAGTGCATAAAGGATAATGACGTTCGCGCTTTCTTCATAGTCGGTCCCACGTGCTCGGGCAAGACGGCAGTCGCCCAGCACCTCGCCGAGAACCTCGGGTTTGACATCCTTTCCGCCGATTCCATGCTGGTCTACAAGGGCATGGATATCGGGACGGCCAAGCCCTCGCCCGCAGAGCGATCAAGGGCGCGGTACCATGGAATTGACGTGGTTGAGCCGAGCGAATCCTTCAGCGCAGCTATGTATCAGGAACTGGCCCTCGACGCCCTTTCGCAAGCGGCTTCCAACGGGCGCGCGGTGATTGTAGCAGGGGGCACGGGACTCTATATCAGGAGCATAATTGACGGGCTGTCCCCCTACACGCCGGCGGATCCCGCCCTTCGCCGCGAGGCGGAGCAATTGCTGCGCGAACAGGGCGTTGCTGCGCTCCAGGAATGGCTGCGGCGGGAGAACAGTGAAATGCTGAACTCGCTTCAGGACAGGATGAACCCGCGACGGCTGGTGCGGGCCCTGGAAATGACGCAGGCGGGGGTCGCGCAGCGCGGGCGGCAATGGCGCAGCGCCGACGAGCTCCCACCCATTCCAGGGCTACGCTTTGCACCGGCGCAGCTGCTGGCGCGCATCGAAAAGCGTGCACAGGAGATGTTCGCGTCCGGCCTGCTCAACGAGGTCGAGCGCCTTCTTGCATCAGGGTTCGAGACCGCGCCCACGGCGCGCCAGGCGATAGGCTACGCGGAAGCGGTTGCTTGCATAAGCGGAATCTGCAGCACGGAACAGGCGATCGAACGGACAATCGTCCGAACGCGGCAACTCGTTAAAAGGCAGAACACGTGGTTCAGGCGCCAGGCCAAAGTCGAGTGGCTTGATTGCGACGAATCCATGACGGTCGCCAATATCGCGGTGCTCGTTAAGGAACACTGGACCGCGTACGGCCCGACGCCAGTGATTGGGCAAACATCCAACGCAGTTGACAACGGCCCGACAAAACAATAGATTTTTCCCAACCATAGGAGGCAAAATGAGTATTCATCCCACGGCGATCGTGGATCCTGGCGCCGAAATCGGGAATAGCGTGGACATCAGCCCGTTTTCCATCATATCCGACCATGTGCGAATCGGCGACAACACCGTGATCGGGCCGCATGCGGTGATTCTCCCCTTCACCTCAATCGGCGCTTCCTGCACCATCCACACTGGTGCAATCATCGGGGACCTGCCCCAGGACCTCGCGTTCGATAACGCGGAGAGTTATGTTCGGATAGGCTCAGGCTGCGTCATCCGCGAAGGCGTGACAATCCACCGTGGCACGAAGTCAGGTACGCAGACAGTGGTCGGCGACAACTGCTACCTCATGGCCTACAGCCACCTCGCGCATAACGTGAAGCTCGGAAACAATGTGATAACCGTCAACGGCTCATTGCTGGCCGGCTATGTGGAGGTTGGTGACAAGGCCTTCATCAGCGGAAATTGCGTTGTTCACCAGTTCGTCAAGATCGGGCGGCTCGCCATGCTGGGCGGAGGCTGCGCAATAGGCAAGGACGTGCCACCCTTCTGCACCACGCGTTCAGGATGGGTTAACGACATCGTGGGTCTTAACGTGGTTGGAATGCGACGCGCCGGGATAGACCCCGCCGGACGGCTGGAAATCAAGCGGGCGTTCAAGAAGCTATACCTCTCCGGGCTAAACGTCTCCGAGGCGGTTGCAGCTATCAAACGGGATCAGACATCGGATTACGCGCTCGAATTCTGCCGTTTCCTGGAGACTTCGAGCAGAGGAATATGCAAGGCAACCACTCGCCTCGCGCACGATGATGATGAAGGCTAGAGCATCGGTGTGAGCAGATTGCAGAAGTTCTCCACCAGCGCGCGGTAAGCTGGACGTCTCCGCCATTCCGTCAGGTGTATTTCAACGCTCTCTCCGATGTCCTGCAGCACGATGGCCTTGAGAGTATTAACGAACGGGTCGTCGAAGATCATCAAGTTGCTTTCGTAGTTCAGGCGGAGGCTGCGAACGTCAATGTTCGCGCTTCCGACAACCGCTGCGCTATCATCAATTATCAGCGCCTTCGCGTGCATGAAGGGCGGACACCGCTCGAATATCCGTACGCCAGCCTCCAGCAGCTCTTCGTAGAGCGCGCGCCCGGCCAGACCGGCATACAAGTGGTTGTTCTCCCTCGGCACGACTATCCTGGTATCCACCCCGCGCAAGGCGGCCAGCCGCAATGCGCGCAATATATCCTGGGTCGGCACGAAGTAAGGCGTGACGGCCAGAACCTGGCGCCTAGCCGACGTGATGCACTGAACAAAAATATCCGGCATGACGTTGACTTCATCGGCCGTCGGGCCGCCGTTCGCGAGCCGCACCAGGGCGTCGCCCGCCGGCTCTATCTGCGGGAAATGCTCCTGCTGCAGCAGCGCCTCGGGATCCTCGTCGGTCATGAAGTACCAGTCGTTCAAAAACGAATACTGCAGCTCCTGAACAACCGGTCCGCGAACGGCGAAATGGTAGTCACGGATCGGTCCGCCACACGGCCGCGTGGTGTTCTCCACGTGGAGATTCACTCCGCCGGTGAAAGCCACGCGCCCGTCCACAATAAGCGTCTTGCGATGGTTTCTGAGGTTAACCTGGAAACAGCGCCTGATCGCGCTCACCTGTGTCCAGCCCGCAAAATGCATATTGGGAACACCCTTGTAGCGGACGAACAAGCGGCGCAGCAGGGCGCCAGTGGATCCAAACCGGTCGAACATGAACCGGACGACTACCCCCTCGCGCGCCTTCTGCGCCAGCAGGTCCAGAAACTCCCTGCCCACGGCATCGTCGCGCACTATGAAGGTCTGCATATGAACATGGTGGCGGGCCTCGCGAATGGCGTCCAGCATGCGCGGGTATGCCTTATCGCCGGTCACCAGCGGCTCGACATGGTTGCCGCCCAGCAGCGGATAGTCCGGCAGTATGCCGTTCATCACATGGTGCAGTTCAAGAGCCGCTGGGTCGCAAGGTTCAGCAGCAAGTGATTTGTGGACAGCCCGCCAGTAGGCCATGGGCAGTTCGGCATCCTCCCGCGCCTGGCGCGCGGCCTTGAACTTGCTGCTGACCCTGTGTTTCTGCCAGCCCTTACGCTCGGCGCGGTTGATCCCGATCAAGAGGAACAGCAATGGCCCGATCAGTGGAAACGACCATGCAACAAACATCCAGAGCATTGCGGAAGTCGGCTCGCGCCTCGTCTTGAGACAATGATGGCACACCAGCACGAAAAGCGTTATATGCAAGAACAAGTCGAGCGTTAACCAATGCCATATGGTCACGCCCGCCGGCAAAAGGATTTGAGGTGTAAATGCCATTATCATTCGCCAGAGTAAGAAGCCAGCGCAATACTCCTCACTGGCTGGAAATGTTTGCTGCTCGTGCTACTCGTGTTCGCATTGCTTGTTTAAGAGATGAATGCCATTAAGATGACTAAAAGACAAGCAAAATCGCTCTGCGTGTCGTGGAGCTTTCAAAATCAGACTTTTATGTGCGATCAAAACTAAAATGTTTCATCCTGCGGGAAACAATTGCGGGTACGGTGGAGAAGGCGCTGGAACGGTTCGCCCGGCGCCTCAAAAGCAATCGCAATCTTTTTCTGAAGACTCGCGCTTGTCTGTCCAGATTGTCGAAGGTCGAGAGATGACCCCAATGCGGACCTTCAATATAATGAACCCGCACGGTTCCTGCTCGTTCGGTTCTTCTTCCGTCTCCTCAGGCAAGTCATTATATGAAAGATTGATGGCAACAACAACTATTCTGATCGCCACTTCCGAAGAGCCGCACGAGAACCTTGCCACCGTTCCGGCTATTGAACTTGAAGGCGTATTTATCGGGAACTCCGCTGTGAG
>CAYWJE010000253.1:0-5327 GCA_964458525.1 uncultured Verrucomicrobiota bacterium | reverse complement strand
CAGTGGATTCGCTGAGCAGTTACCAATAAAATAGATAGAACGGAGGTATATATGACGCAATGGTGGACAGGGGCAATTGTGGTGATGCTGGCCGCCGCGCTTGGATATTACGTGCGGCTGATCATAGGAAAGTACGAGGTGAAATCCGGCGAGCGCGACGTCAAGCGCATTCTGGATGACGCGCGCTCCGAGGCCGAACGGATCGGCAAGGAAGCATCTATCCAGGCTAAGGCGGAAGTGATTAAGGCGCGCGAGGAGTTCGAGAACAGCATAAAGGCCAAACGCCAGGAGGCAGAAGCGATCGAGGAGCGCATGGCCCAGCGGGAAATGACACTCGACCGCAAGGTCGCCATGCTCGATAAGAAGACCCAGATCGCGGACCAGAAACTGGAGGATCTGGGCAAAAAGGAGACCGAGCTGGCCGAGCAGCGCGCGCAGTGCGACAAGATCATCGAGGAGGAGCGCGCAAAACTCCAGAGAATAGCCGGCATGACCCACGACGAGGCAAAACGCGTGTTGATGAGCCGCATCGAGGAGGAGGTGCGCGGCGAGACGGGTATGCTGATACGCAGGCTCCAGGAAGAAGCGAAGGAGACGGCCGAACGCGAGGCGAAGAAGATCGTGGTCCTGGCCGTGCAGCGCTACTCCTGCAGCCATTTCGGCGACCTGATGACCAGCACCGTCGCCCTGCCGAGCGAGGATATGAAGGGCAGGATCATCGGCCGCGAGGGAAGGAACATTCGAGCGCTCGAGGCGGCAACAGGCGTTGACTTGCTTGTTGACGACACGCCGGAAGCTGTGGTCATCTCCGCTTTCGACCCGTTCCGGAGAGAGGTGGCCCGGCAGTCCCTCGAAAGGCTGATCATGGACGGGCGTATACATCCAGGCCGGATCGAGGAGGTGGTCGCCAAGGTCAAGGAGGAAATGGACGAGTCGGTGCGCGCCACCGGTGAGGAGGCCGTCTACGCCGCAGGAATCCAGGGCGTGAACCCCGAGCTTGTCCGAACGCTCGGGCGCCTCAAATTCAGGACCAGCTATTCCCAGAACGTGCTGATGCACTCGATCGAAGTCGCGCAACTTATGGGCGGCATGGCCGGCGAGATGGGCCTCGACGTTCCGCTGGCCAAGCGGATCGGACTCTTCCACGATATCGGCAAGGCCCTCGATAGCGAGGTGGAGGGCAACCACGCCGTCATCGGCGCGGAGTTCCTCAGGCGCTACGGAGAGTCGCAGCTTGTGCTGAACGCGGTTGCCGCCCATCACATGGACGTGGAGCCCGAGAGCGAGTATGCTGTGCTCTCGGCCGCGGCGGACGCCATATCGGCGGCGCGGCCCGGCGCCCGCTCGGAGACCAGCAGGATCTATGTGAAGCGGCTGGAAGACCTCGAGGCAATCAGCAACGGCTTCGATGGCGTCGAGAAGACCTTTGCCATCCAGGCCGGGCGCGAGGTGCGTGTGATTGTCCATCCGGACAAGGTGGATGATGCCGGCGCAATGCACCTGGCGCGGGAAATCAGCAAGAAAATCGAACAAGATCTACACTTCCCGGGCCAGATCAGGGTGGTTGTCATTCGCGAACGGCGCTGCATCGAGTATGCACGGTGAGGTTCAATTCTTTCTGGAATCATGAACGAACCGAAAATATACAAGGTCGCGGAAATCACGCGCCTCATCAAAGAGCTCCTCGAGGGCGAGGTGGGTGAGGTGTGGATAGAGGGCGAGCTTTCAAACGTCAGGCGCCCGGCCTCCGGCCACTGCTATTTCACGATAAAGGATGAGAACGCGCAAATTGCCGCCGTCATGTTCCGCGGAAGACAGGCGGGGCTTCGCTTCGAGCCCAGAGACGGACTGGTCGTGCGCGTGTTCGGAACCGTGAGCGTTTACGAAAGGAGTGGGCAGTACCAGGTGATCGTAAGCCGTATGCAGGCCGGGGGAAAGGGCGCGCTGCAGGCAGCGTTCGAGGCGCTGAAAAAAAAGCTGATGGACGAGGGCCTGTTCAATTCCGCACGGAAGCGCGCCATTCCAATGCTGCCCCGCCACATAGGCGTTGTCACATCCCCCACAGGGGCGGCTATCCGCGACATTCTTAACGTCCTGTCACGGAGGTTCAGCAACCTGCACGTCGTGCTGGCCCCCGTCCGCGTGCAGGGCGATGGCGCAGCCCCGGAAATCGCCGCCGCTATCGAGGAGCTCAACCGGATGGGCGGATTCGATGTCCTGATAGTTGGCCGGGGTGGAGGAAGTATGGAGGACCTGTGGCCCTTTAACGAGGAGATAGTCGCGCGCGCAATAGCGGCTTCGGCAATCCCCGTGATCTCGGCGGTCGGGCATGAAATCGATTTCACGATAAGCGATCTCACCGCCGACCTGAGAGCGCCCACACCCTCGGCAGCCGCTGAGCTGGTGGTGGGCAGGAAGGCCGAGTTCGATGCCTCAATCGAAGCCTTTGCGATAAATCTGAGGAGAGCCCTTGAACGGCGCCTGCTGGAAATCAGGAGTCGCGTGGCGGCAGCCTCAGGAAGCCGCGTCTTCCTAGAACCCGGCCACCTGGTCCGCCGGATGGCGGAAAGGATAATGCGCATCCAGGTGCAGCTGGAACACCGCGGCGGAGATGTCGTGCGCGAGCGGATACAGCGGGTTGACGAGCTGACTCAGCTGCTGGGCAGCTTGTCCAGGGAAAATCTGTTCGGGCTCCGGCTGAAGACCGGGCAACTGGAAGCCCGGCTCGCCGGTATAAATCCGCTTGCAGTTCTCAACAGGGGATATAGCATTACAACCAGGCTCAATGGTGAAATTCTCACGCGGGTCGGCCAGGCGCGAAAGGGCGAGCGGCTGCTCACCCGCCTGTCCGACGGGAAACTGGAATCGGAGGTCACGGAAACATAATGACTGCAAAGAAAACGGAATCACCCAATTTTGAAAAAGCGCTCGAACGGCTCGAAGCCATCGTGGGAGAGATGGAGGCCGGCTCGCTGGAACTCGATAAGATGATGACGCGCTTCGAGGAGGGAATGGGGCTCGTAAAATTCTGCACTGCCAAGCTCAACGAGGTTGAAAAGAAAATTGAAATTCTGGTAAAAAAGAGCGATCGCACAGTCGCCGAGCCATTCGATCAATTACAAGAGGATCAAATGCAGAAAAAGAAGGAAGCCCTTGAATGATAGAGAAGATAAACAGTCCGGCTGACTTAAAGCAGCTCTCTTTGCCGGAGCTCGACGCTCTGGCGGCGGAGATTCGCGCCCTCATCATTGAATCGGTGGGCAAAACCGGCGGCCACCTTGCCCCGAATCTTGGAACGGTTGAGCTGACCATCGCCTTGCTCAAGGTCTTCGATCCGCCGGCCGACAAGCTCCTGTGGGACGTGAGCCACCAGACTTACACCTACAAGATACTCACCGGCAGGCGGGATGCCTTCCGCACGCTTAGACAGAAGGACGGCATATCCGGCTTCCTCTCCAGGGCCGAGAGTCCCTATGACGCATTCGGGGCCGGCCATGCCGGCACGGCGCTATCCGCCGCGATGGGTATGGCGGTCGCCCGCGACAAGCGGGAAGGTAAGGAACACGTGGTGGCGGTCGTGGGCGACGGCGCACTCGGGTGCGGCTGCTCGTTCGAAGCGCTGAACAACCTGGCCTTCTGCTCAAAGCGCATGATCGTGGTGCTGAACGACAATGAGATGTCCATCTCGGCAAACGTCGGCTCGATATCCCGATACCTCGGTGAATTGCTCGCACACCCGCGCTACAACAGGTGGAAAACCTCGGTCGAAGACTTCGCCAAGCAGAAACTGAAATTGCTCTGGCTGCGTAATATCTATTTTCGCATTGAGGGCGCAGTGAAAAGCCTTTTTCTTCACAGCGTCATCTTCGAGGAGTTCGGGCTCAGGTACATAGGTCCCATTGACGGGCACAATATCAGAACAATGATCTCCGCTCTGGAAATCGCCAGGGATTCCGACAAACCCATCCTCCTGCACATCACCACAACCAAAGGCAAGGGCTACGAACTGGCCGAGCGCGAGCCGGATCTCTGGCACGGCACGGGCGCCTTTGAATGCAAGACCGGCCGGATCCTTAACAAGAGCAGCCAGTTGACCTATTCAGGAGTTTTTGGACAGACGCTTGAGCGGCTCGCCGCGAAAAACGACAGGATCATGGCGATCACGGCAGCAATGTCGGTTGGCACGGGCCTCTCGGGGTTCGCGCTTCGATACCCGGCCCGTTTCTTCGACGTGGGCATCTCGGAGGAGCACGCCGTGGTGTTCGCGGCCGGACTGGCCTGCGACGGGTGCGTCCCGGTAGTCGCGGTGTACTCGACCTTTGCTCAACGGGTTGTGGATTACGTGATTCATGACGTGTGCCTGCAAAACCTGCCCGTGGTGTTCTGCCTTGACCGCGCCGGGATTGTGGCGGACGATGGCCCGACGCATCATGGCATATTCGATATCGCGCTTTTCCGCTCCATCCCGAACCTCGTGATGATGCAGCCGAAGGATGAGGCGGAGCTTGCGCACATGCTGAACACCGCCGTTTCCCTGGGCAAGCCTGTCATCATCCGCTACCCGCGCGGCTGCGGACCCGGTGCAGCATTGCCCGATGAGTTGCGGACACTGGAAACCGGAAAGGCGGAAGTGATTCAGGAAGGCAGTGATGTCTGGATATGGGCGCTCGGCGACATGATTCCTACGGCGGAAAAGGCCGCCACGATTCTCGCCGGGCGTGGATTGAGCGTCGGAGTGGTCAACGCGCGCTTCATACGCCCGCTTGATGAAGAACTGCTGCGCGGCCATTGCGCCGGGGCGCGGGTGTTAGCCACCATTGAGAACGGCGTCGCCGAAGGCGGATTCGGATCCGCGGTGACCGAATGGCTCACGAAAAATAATTTCACCGGGCGCGTGCTGCGATTCGGCTGGCCCGACCGCTTCGTGCCGCACGGTTCCATGAAGGATCTGGCCGACCAGTTCAGCCTCAGCGAGTCCGCCATCGCCGAATCCATTGTCAAGGCCATGGAGCATAGCTGATCCGGTCTTGACAAACAAATCAATACATGCGACAGTAATACCATGAAAGTAACGATAAAAGGGCAGGTGACCATAGGGAATTGATGCCGGTGCTGGTAGATACCAATGTGATCCTTGATGTTCTTACCGACGATCATCAATGGGCCGACTGGTCAGTCGAGCAACTTGAGGCTAATGTCGGCTCCGGGTTGTTCATCAACCTTGTGGTGTATGCTGAGTTGTGTTTCGGCAGTCCCTCTATTGATTTCGTGGATGATGTCATAAGACGATTTTTACTCACCTATCAGGATATCCCCCGTCAGGGACT
>CAYWJE010000252.1:0-5364 GCA_964458525.1 uncultured Verrucomicrobiota bacterium | reverse complement strand
ATCACGCGGTCATAATAGGGACGCAGGAACTCATTGAACATATCCTTCGAGAGCATCGGACCGTTGTTATAGCTCATATCTTCACCGAAGGTCATGAAATCGGGCGTGCAAATGGCCGACACCTCTTCGATGACCTTCAGTATCCAGTCGGCAAGGTCGGAGTTGATCCTGTGCATCAGCTCTCGCTGATCGTAGAAGGCATACAGGTGTCTCTCTATGCCGAGCAGCCGCCGCGGGAACCAGAAGAATCCGTCCACCGAAAACCAGAGAACAACTTCGCCACGCCGCTGTTCCTCAGCCCATTGGCGCCATTTTTCCGCGTTCACGAGCTGCGGGGGATAGAGGAAGGAACGTATCTTGTCGTAATCGGCATCGCTTTCAAGTATCCCGCTTCCATGTGCGGCAGGCTGGGGACAGCCGGGACGGCACACGCTGAACCAATCCTGCTTATACACGTCCAGTCCGAAATGCCGGCATATGTCGTAACGGTCGGTAAGCGCGGAGGGCAGTCCCTCTGCGTGCCACCTGTCGAGAGTCTGTGTCCACCAGCCGGCCCACTCGAGAACCGGCAGCCGGTCAAACGGCTGGAAATTCATGATTGCTTTGAAACGTTCTCTTGTATTCATGGCATGCCTTCCTTCTCTCCTGATTATGGGATAACGACCTCGAACTCACCGCGCAGGCGTATTGCCTTTCGCTGTCCTGGAAGAAGCAGAACGGCGCTGAGCGAGTTGGTTCCGGGCTGAAGCTCCGACTTGTCGAAAGCAATCCGCCATCCGCATTTCAGCATGGCCTTGTTCCTGAAAATATCCGCGACATCTTTTCTATCGTCGCGCACTCTGGCGAATGCCAGCAGGTTAGTCGCGTCGCTGACCGCCGCCACCCACTTGCCCGGCAGATTCATCTCCTGGTCCGTTGCCCAGCCGCTTCCCCGTACGATATCACCGTCAAGGAAAAATATGTCGGAATGGCCGGCCACGGGGTCGGATTGGTCAATAAAAACGTCATCCTTGAAGATCTCCTTCAAGGCAGAGAGAGTCACGATTTCGAGATCCAGCTCCCCGATGAGTCCCACGTGCGTGTTGTCTTCATGCAGCGCGAAGACGCGCAGCACTGATTTGCCCTCGGGCAGCTTGGCAGCCTTAAGCGGAATTGTCCAGTTCCCGATCCCGGAGGACATATGCGTTCTCGCCAGAACCATGTCGTTGCTGTTCACCACAAGAACAGCTATCGCGGAGCAGTGCGGGGTTGTCCAGGAAATGGTCCCGGATATGCTGAACAGTCCGTCCCGGAATGCACTGCGCGGTTCGATATCGCATTCAACTGACGAAATTGCGCCTGCCTGCTCTTCTGCGGGAACATATTCTCCGAAATCCTTCATGTTGCGGAAAAGCGACAGCTTTTGGGACTTCGCCCAATTGGCCCATTCCATTAAGCAGCCGGTATGCGGAACACTTCGCGCAAGCAGTTCGAGGTCGGGGTTGGCGGTCAATAGTTCGTTCCTCATATCCGCCATCCACTCGTGGCGCTCGCTCCAATGCTGCAGGGCAAGAAAGGATGATGTAAGGAAGGAAAGAAGACATAGCGCCGCGATGCTCGCGGCGGCAATGTTCATTGCGCGCCGTGCCATTGTTCGGCCACGGTCGAGCAATATCCTGTTTGCGCGCTCGACGAGGCAAAGGCTCATCACGAGGACAGATATCCAGAACAGGCCGGAGAACATGGTGTACCGGCTGTCAAGGGCCTGGCGCACGCCATACGGCGCGCGTCCAAGCGCGGCGGCCAGGCCGGTCATCAATGAGAAACTGCTCAATGCCAGCCAGAATGAAAAAGGGTGCGCGGTCCTGAATGATCTGCCGAGCCAGGCGGACGCGCAGGCGGCGAAAAGCGCCAGGCCGAGCACGCCGGCGGAGACGGGCGCGGTCATGGCTATGCCGGGGATGTTCACGATTGCGCCGCCGATGAAGGCGAGGACGTAGCCGGAAAAGACCAGCGGGTACTGGACGAAGAAGAACATGGACGGATGAAGGCCGGGCTTGTGGTAACCGGCGAAGTAGAGTAGTGCGATCGCCGCGGCGGCCGCGAACCAAATAATGGCGCGCGGGATCGTTCCCGAATCTGATCGAAGCGAAGACAGTCTCTCCCCGCGTTCAAGCCAGGTCATGGCGAGCATCAGGAAGCCTGCGGGCCAGAACAGGATTCCGTTAGCGTAGGAGAAGGTTGCTATTATTCCTGCGATAATGGCGCAGACGAAGGCGCGAGAGGTGAACGGTTTAATAGCCAGCGCCGAGAGTCCGGCCACTACGAAAAGTATGTTCATATAGCCCACGAGCGTGAACCCGAACGTCCAGCATTCGTACTGGATCAGGGAGAATATCTGCAGTGAAAAAAAGAACGGCAACCAGCGCGCGATTCGCGGACTGCAGCCCGGTCCGGGACGAAGCGCGCGTTCAGAAAGCAGGGCGAGGAGGAGCGCCGCGCACACGACTATGGCGCCGATTTCGTAAAAGATGTTCCAGTCCGTCATCCGCGCGAGACCAATGAGCACGATTCGCGGAAAGAAGATGCGGCTCTCATTATGTTGATCGAACAGGTTTCGAACGGTCAGAGCGCCGTCGAATGATTTCTGGAGGTGGTCGACCAGCGCCCATTCGTCGGAGAACGGCGCATTAACCGCGAATCGGAAGATGCAGCAGAGCAGAACGGCAAAAGGAGCCAAGATCAATGCCATGGGCCATAATTGTGCCGGGGAGAAGGCGTGTTTGTTCATTGGTCGTTTATGATGGTGGAAATCACCTCGTTCTGATCCGACTGGGTGAGATCGTTATAGAACGGCATCCGCAGAATACGCTCGCTTACCGATTGCGTAACCGGGCAGTCTTCCGGCCTGGCACCGCTCCGGACGCCCATGACCGAAGTGTGCAGGGGCAGGTAGTGGAAAACGCTGAGTATCCCGCGGGCCTTGAGCCTGTCAATTATCGTCTGGCGGCTGTCCAGATCCGGGAACATGAGGTAGAACATGTGAAATGCCTGTTCGCAATGTTCAGGCACGAAGGGAAGGCTGACTCCCCGATCCTGCGCCCAGTCGCGGAACCCCTGGAAATAAGTGTTCCAGATGCGCTGACGCGCCGCCTGTATTCGATCCCTGGCCTCTATCTGGGCATAGAGGAATGCCGCCAGAATGTCGGATGGAAGATAGCTCGATCCTATGTCAACCCAAGAGTACTTATCCACCTGTCCCCTGAAAAAACGGCTCCTGTTGGTTCCTTTTTCTCTCAATATTTCGGCGCGCTCGATGAAGGCAGGGTCATTGATGAGCAGTGCACCGCCCTCGCCGCAGGATAGATTCTTTGTTTCGTGAAAACTTTGCGCGGCAAGTTCGCCAAATGTGCCGAGGAATTTCCCCTTGTAACGTCCGAACAGGCCGTGCGCGTTGTCCTCCACCACGGATATTCCGTGTTTGTGCGCGATCGCGAGGATTACGTCCATTTCGCATCCAACCCCAGCATAATGAACGGGCACGATGGCCTTTGTGCGCGGGGTTATGAGTTTTTCGATCAGGGACTCGTCCATGTTCAGGGTGTCCGGCCGGATATCAATAAAAACGGGTTTTGCACCGCGCAATACGAACGCATTCACTGTTGACACGAAGGTGAAGGATGGCACGATTACCTCGTCGCCCGGCTTGATTTCAAGCAACAGGGCAGCCATTTCGAGCGCGTGGGTGCAGGATGTTGTGAGCAGCACCTTGGGCACAGCGAGCTCATGCTCGAAGAAGGCGTGACACTTCTTGGTGAACACGCCGTCGCCTGAGAACTGCCCATTGGCGAGGGCCTCGGCGATGTAGGCCTGCTCGTTGCCCGCTAGCGAGGGACGGTTGAATGGTATTCTGTAAGGTTGCATATTGTCTGAATCATTAACAAAGTTGTTTAACACGACGGTTCGAGCGTCCGCGAGATTGGTCAAGGTGAATACTTACTCCAAATGGTGAGAGTTGGCAAGTACGGAATATAGGGCATGGATTCAGTCCGGCCTCTAATGGCGTACCGTCAGATTTTTCCGTGCATCTGAATATATCAGCGGACGGCAGAATGCCGTCCCTCCCGTCCCGTATTTGGCTTTTTTATGGGAGGGTCGGCATTATGCCGACCGTTCTTGATCGGTCTAAATGTTCACAGACAAGGTCACACGCTGGCAAGGATTACGAGCAGGTCGCCCTTCCGGAAGGAATTGAGGAAGTAGAGATGGTACATGAGAAGAGCCGCTGCCCTGCCTGCCGCGCCCATGTCTGCCTTGGGGTTTGTGTGGTTCTGCATCAGGCGCGCAAGCGGACTGAAGAAAGGGAAGCCCCACCTGACGATCTTCCTTATCTCGAACCCGGCCTGCTCCAGCTTCGTCTCGAGTTCGCCCGGCTTGTAGTTGCGCACGTGGCCGACCTGGTCCTCCCATTTTCTGTATTTCTCGAAGTCGCCTGCGATGGTGGAGAGAAGGAGGTGCTTTCCTGTCATGGTGCGAAGGTTCTTAAGCGCGGCGACGTCGTCCCGCACGTGTTCAAGGATCAAGGAGGAGAACACAAGGTCCCACTTGCCGTCCAGCCGATCCTGCTGTATATCAAGCTGGTGAAAGCCGCCGCCCGCTATCTTGTTCATGTGATCCACTGCGGCCCGCGAAATGTCGATCCCGGCAATGTCCTTTAACGCCCGGCCTTCACGAAGCAGCGCCAGGTTCCGGCCCATTCCGCATCCGACGTCGAGCAGGGTCTCGTAAGTGATGCCTTTGAGCAGTCTCCGGAAGATCCGGTCCATATGCCTGTGGGTTGGACCTATGTCCTGGATGTCCCCGTAGGTCTCGGCCCAGATTTTGTCGTAATCAATTTCTGTCGGTAATGGGTTCATCTGATCTGTCAAATCCAAAGCCAGTAGCCAGTGCAACACTGGCCACTGGCTTGAAAGGTTTTGCTCTGTGTGTTGCTTGTTGATGAGATAAATGCCATGCACAGGGGCGAAAGGCAAGTGAAATCGGCGTAACTGAAATCGGCGTACGGGGGCGTCACCAGGTTTCCAGTCCCCGGCGCCCGTCCTGACGCGGACAACGCCGCCGTCGCTTGCGGTGTGCTCGCGACTGGTGCGTCCTTAGCGGGATTTTTGATTGCCGATTTCCGATTGCTGATTTTGGAAACGCGGCGGAGCGGTTTGCATTCTGTATTCCGTGGCATGAGCCTCCGGCTCGTGTTCGTGATTCATGTTGAAAAACACGATTTTTCACAAATTATTTTCAGTTCTCAAAAGGTTGAGGCTCAATAACTTACCCCTCCCCCCCACCCACACACGTAAATTTCTTAACGCCTTTCTTAGCAGGCCTCCA
>CAYWJE010000251.1:0-5410 GCA_964458525.1 uncultured Verrucomicrobiota bacterium | reverse complement strand
TCTTTCCATGTTGCAGGCCACCATTGTCCGCCACCCGCCTGCGCTTGCGACGCAGCCTGCGGATCTTCGATATGGTGGCGAAACCTGAGCAGTTACCGTCTTCGCCTCAAAAGGCTGCGCTTTCATCCAAACAAGAACAAGATAATATCCGGATCTCCGAATCTGTCAACAATGTAAATCCGGCACGGGCGTTTTTTGTGATGATCGGTTTACACCGTCATTTTGTCACTGTTGCTATTCGTGCCCTCAGCGGGATGTTGCTGGAGTGGAGCCCGGCTTTTTGTCCGTGCAGATCGAATTCGAGTTTTACACCCGGTCTGAAGACCAGGCAGTGGGTCGAACCACCGAAATGGAACATCCCAAGCTGTTCACCTTTCTTCACATGCTGGCCTTCGTAAACTGTTATCTCGTTGGATGACACTTCGGCCATACCGATAAACACCGCGCACATCAGCCCGATGTCCGGGTTGTCCGCCTCGATGAAGATCAGCGCCCTGGCGGCAACCTGCGCGATATAGCCCTGCGAATTGTTGGGGCCGGCAGGATCAAACCCCTCCGACAGGGCCTCGGCGTAGTAAGATCCGTCAATGATGCGGGTTTTGACTATCTTGCCGCTCACAGGACTGTGCCAGCGATGGTAGCTAAGCGCGCTCAGGAAGGCCTGGTACACGGTTCCGCCCGCGAACTGCGCCGCGAGGGGATCCGTCGCCATCATGTGCGACAGTGAGTAAGGCTGGGCCTTGATCCAGAAACGATCGAAGAGTTTCACGTCATGCGCGATTCTGTAAGGGGCGGACTCGCATGCGTTAGCGATCACTGAGTTGTCATCGGGTCCGGCGAGGGGCCGGCGTCCTTCGCGGAACTGCCTTGTGAAGAAGTTGTCCCACGAGGTGAACCCGTGGTGGGGCAGTGCCGGGTCGCACACGAAATCCTTTTCGAAGTCGGGCATGGACTCCATGGCGTCGCGCCCGAACCAGCCCTTCTCGGGATGATCGGTCAGAACGTAGCATGAGTCCGCGGACCCGAGGAAAACGGCCCACTGGGTGAGTATCTCTTTCAGTTGATGGTTCACCTTCTCGTTGATGAAGACCGCCGACCCGGCGGGCGTACCCATGGGCCAGTCGAGAATCGCGTTGATCGGGAAGCCGACCAGTCCCGTCTTATTGAATTCCGGGGCTGTCGTGAGCACGCGGTTGATTAGGCGAAGCATCTGGTGATAATCTTTGATCTGGGGCGCGCCGGACGGGTCCTTGCTGAATGACCTGCTTCGTGGCATCTGTTCAAACATCTGGTTGAACAGCATGAAAAGTTGGGGGTCGCTCTCAATCGTGTTCTTGAATTCCAGGATGACAGGCAGCATTTGTTCGTCGGATGCTTCCGTCTCGGCTATGAGTCCGGCCAGCCATCGGTCGAGAAAGGCCTGATCAGAATGCAACCAGTGTCCAACGTTGTAAGGCGCAGGGGCGGCGAGCTTTTCATCGGCTCTTGCATGGAAGGGAGTGCTGCAGAATAAAAGGGCCGCGCATAAAGCAGAGATGGTGATATGTTTTTTCTTCATGATCCCGATTCTCCGTTGTGGTTGCTAAGGTGAAATAAAACTTCTACAAGATTTAATCAGCTTTTCCAATGGTAACCTTTGCTCCGACTCCCGACTGAGTCGGGACTTCGAGGTCGGAGCTCGATTGCTTAAGAAAGTTTGCCACGAAAAGTCACAAAAAAACACAAAAAAAGAAACTTCTTTATTTTACCCTGTTCCGTTCTTTCGAGAGCCGGTTATACGTTCTCTTGCATTTTCCGGCATGGTTCAAAACAAACACCTTTTCTGTGACAGGTAGGGACGGACAGCCGTGTCCGTCCGTCCGAATTCAGCGGGACCACGCCTTTGGCGTGGCAAGCCTTGCTGTTTAGCCCGCTTCGAGCGGGATCCCACCCTATCAACATACAACTGTGACCCGACTTTGAACCATGCCCATTTTCCTGATCGTGTGGAGGCAAAACGGAACATTTGATTCTGCTGAAAAAGTCGGAAACAAGACGGGGGGCCTGTCCCGCCGATCTCTGATGCGAGCAGCAGAGTAGTTACGGTCACTCTTTGATCATGCCCGCCGCCTGGAAGCTGAAGTGCCCTTTTTTCGTTACTATCACGTGATCCAGCACGCGGAGTCCCAGCATTTTCGCCGCCTGCGCGAGATCGTCGTGAGTGCGGCGATCGGATTCGCTGGGGTGCAGCGTGCCGGACGGGTGGTTGTGGGCGAAGATCACCGATGCTGCCCGGTCGGCTATAACGTCGGCGAACACCTCCCTCGGGTGGACCTGGCTCTGGTCCAGCAGCCCGATTGTCACTGTTCGCGTCTTTATCACCTCGTTGGCCCCGTTCAATGAAATGCAGACGAAATGCTCCTGCGGCTTTCCCGCGATGTTCGCGATGAGCGGCAGCACATCCTGCACGTTTGTCACCTTCACGATGTCCTGGAGCAGGTGCCGGCGGGCCAGTTCAAAAGCGGAGAGAATCTGCGCGGCCTTGGCGAGACCCATACCCGGAACATTTGCAAAATCCTCCAGCTTGAGATCAGCTTTGCGCTCCCTGATGATCCCGGCCACCTTGCGGGCGATGGTGCGTACATCAACGCCGACAATGCCCTTTCCGAGGATGGCAGCTACGAGTTCCTCGTCGGAGAGCGCGACAGCGCCCTTCTCGCGCAGCTTCTCGCGAGGACGCATGTGTTCAGGCATGTCCGGTATTCTCTTCATCCTAAGCTCATCCATCGGGCGGCCTTGCATCCGGCAAACGCCGACCCGATTCCATCATCACGCTGAAGGGGCGAAGGATTTCGATGTTCTCGCAGATTATCTTGATCGAGGAGGCAATAATCACTGAAAGGAATGCGCCGGCTATTCCCCACAGCCAGCCCCAAAAGAGCAGGGAGAGCAGGACCGTCGCCGGGCTGAGGTTCATCTGATCGCCCATTACCTTTGGTGAAATAAGATTGCCTATCACCTGGTTGATGACGAGGATGGCGATAGCCAGCCATACTGCGGGCCAGATGGAGTCCGGGAACTGCAACAGGGCGAGTATCACCGGCGGCACCCCGGCCACGATGGAACCGACGGTGGGAATGAAATTCAGGAAGAACGCGAGCGCGCCCCACGTTATCGCCGCGTCAACACCCGTTATTTTGCAGCTCAGCCACACCAGTAGACCCGTTGCCGCGCTGAGGAAGAACTGGACGGCCAGGTAATGCGAGATCTGGCGCGAGATGGAGCCGAGTATTTTCGTTAACCGTCCCGCCACGTCCACAGGAAAGGCGTTACGTATTTTTTTCTCGGTATATGGCTGTGCTATGAGCATGAAGGTCGCCATGATGAATATCATTATCAGCTTAGCGAGCCAGCTCGTCAGCGCCCCCGCCAGACTCCCGGCCATGCCCATGAGGAATTTAAGAAACCCCGTGACCTCGTTGCGTATCTGCTTCGACACTTCCTCGTTGGATAGTATCTCGAACCGCTCGCCCAGGTCGCGCATGGAGTCAGCCACGTGCTTCGCGGCGTTTTCGCTGTAAAGGGGAATCTTGTTGATGAATGATGCGGCGCTGAGCGATACGAAAATGGCGATCCAGTAGAAGAAAACGAGAAGAACCAGCAGCGCGAGGATCGTTGCCAGCCCGGTCGGTATCCGGCGCGCGGCGAAGAATTTCACCATTGGCGAGAGAAGCTGTGCTATCATCCATGCGAGAATCAGGGGGATAAGCACAGCCTGCGCCTGCCGCAGAGCCGCCCCGGCGAGGACTATTGCAATGATTCCCAGCAAGATCGTGGTGATGGTCCATGGCGCACCGTTTTTTGCCGCATTGCCGGAAGATCCGTCGATCTTCGCGGTTTCAGGCTCCTTCATTCCAGGAGTTATCTCAGGCTGTTTCATCTCTTCTCTTCCATGCGCAATGCCTGGCCAGCGCGGATCATTGCCAAGTAGTTCTCCGCCGGTATATATCCCGGTATGGAGTTGCCAGATCCCAGCGCGTAGCCCTTCTGATTCTTCCTGAAGCGCCGACCGGACTCAAGCACGGCATCGTGAATAACCGCCGGGCTTTCCGTCGAGAGGAATCCTATATCAAATCCGCCCAGCAATGCAATCCTGTTCCCGTAATCCTCTATCCATCGGTCGAACGGTGCTATGGTGTCCTCATTCGAGTGCTTGGCATCAATTCGCAGCGCGATCACATCCTCCATTATCTCGAAAATACATCCGCAGGAGTGCCAGAGGAACGGCCTGCCTCCTGAGTGAATGATATCAATCACGCGGCGGTATTGCGGCAGGACGTGTTCCCGAACCGTGCCGGGGCTGGTGAGGAGCGACGACTTGAACCCCAGGTCATCGCCGAATCGGCATGCAGCAAAATCCTTTCCATAACGGGGCATGAACTTCAACCACGTCGCGCACATCAGGTCGCCTATGGCCCGGAAAAGGTCGACATACAATTCTGGATCATCGGCCTCCATGTAGGGCAGGTACTCGAGGCCCACGAGAGATTCGGCAAGTTCGAACACGCCGTTTCCAATCCCGCCTACGGCCTTCATGCCGGGCGGCAGCGAGGACGAGAGCGCGTCGAGGCGCGGGCGCGCGATTTCCCAAAAATGCTCCGGAAGCTCTTTCCAGGGATAGGAATCGAAATCGGAGCGCGATTGGATCGGCCCCTTTCCGCCGCAGATAGCAATGGAACCGGGCAGCGTTCCTCCCAGGCAGACCTCGTAGGAGACAGTGTCGTAGGTCATCGCCCGGAAGAATCGGCAGTGGTTCCGGAAGAACTCCGCCAGGTCTTTCGAGTCACCCGCCTCCAACTGTCCGAAACGCAGGCCGAGAATCTCTTCCATCACCGGAGCGTTGATGACATGTTCGTAGAAAGGCATGCGCGAAGGACGCCTGTTCTGTATCACCTCCGCGAAGTGCCGGTAATCAGGCTCAAATGCCATAAACCTCCTTGTATAGAACTGCTTGTCTTCTACAGGAGAAAGTGATCGAATACAAGCTAATTGCAATCCCATTTCAATACTCGGTATGATATTGTCATTCAGATTCACTACCATCCCATAGCAATAAGGGAATAATCTCGCGCAGAGGCGCTGAGTGGTAAGTAATGTATGGACAGTATATTAAGAGCCAATTTATTCAGATCTCTGCGCCTCTCCTCCACAGGCGGACAAGTGCGCGAGATCGCATTTCGTCGGTTCATTCATCCCATAGGCTTCCATTATCCAACATTTCCAATTATAAAGGCGCTTTCCTATGGGACGCCACAGATTTTGTTTTTTGGTGCTTCCGGGAATAGCGTGTGATTTTTCATTGACTCAAAACAGGAGTCGATGCCATGTTAACGTTTAAGCATGGCTCACTCTTTGTCCGTCATTCCGAGCG
>CAYWJE010000250.1:0-5444 GCA_964458525.1 uncultured Verrucomicrobiota bacterium | reverse complement strand
AACTTCACTAACGCGGCTTTACACCAAAACGAATTTCAAATACATTTGGCTAGCCCTTGTCGTCTTCCTGTGCCTTCTCCCCGATTTTCTCTTTCTCTCCCTCGGTTCGGCCTTTCTTGAACTCACTGAGGCTCTTTCCGAGCGATCGAGCGAGGTCGGGCACTCTCCTGGCGCCGAAAAGAAGGAGAATGATCGCGGCAATGAGGAGAATCTCCGTCCATCCTAACGATCCAATGTATCCAATATCCATTGATACTCCAACATGATTGTTACCAGTCAGCAGAATAGCTGCCGCTCCGATATCGCGCAACCAAAATCTTCGCGCAGGAACATCTTTCACACGGGAAAAGCTTGACACCAGCAATTCTCATTTTTACCCTCCGGCGACCTTGAGTCGCCGGTGAGTGAGATTTGTGGAAAAGCGTCCTTTTCCACAAACAATTTCATGCTCCTGCCGGGCAAGCCGGCAGGGAGCTTGTTATAATGCGAATTGCTGGCTTGACACGGATAGCCATTATAATTATGCTCTTCTCTGCCGCAAATGTATTTTGAGGTTCGTTTTTTGCTTTGAACACGGAGGATTCTGCCATGGCGTCGGACAGGTTGCCCGTTAATAGCTTGAATAATGAGAAAAAATCGTCTTTTGACGCGATAGCGGTCGTGCGGGAAAATGCCGTGGCCTTCGGCGTGGGGACCGGCATAGTCTTACTGGCAGTCCTGATCGTCGGCGCCTATGAGTTCCAGAGGCGGCAGGGCGATGTGAACGCATCCCGCATGCTGCTCCACGCGAAGTCGCAGACACAGCAGGAGGCGATTCTGAACCAGTACCCGTCTTCCGCCGCAGCGCCTGCCGCGCTCCTGGCGCTGGCTTCCGGCGCCTTCCATGCCGGCGCGTATGATCAGGCGCTCGACCATTATAACCGGTTTCTCGAGAAACATGCCGATCATCCGATGGCCCTGACGGCGGTGCTCGGCGTATCGATGTGCCAGGAGGGCCGCGGCCAGACCGCGCTCGCCCTCGACGGATTCTCGAAGTTTGTGGCCGATAATCCCGGCCATTTTCTGGAGCCCCAGGCACTGTTCGGCAAGGCACGCTGCCTGCACGCGCTCGGCCGCGACGTGGAGGCACGCGGGGTTTATGAGAGCTATATTTCAGCCAACCCCTCAGATGCGTGGACGCCGGTCGCGGAATCGGCGCTTTCCAGCCTCGACATGGAATCCCGCGCGAAATCCTCCACCGCGCGGTGATCGGGCGGCAGGATGAGCAAAGCCCGCCAACTCACAGTCGGTTTCATCAGCCTCGGATGCGCGAAGAATCTCGTGGATTCCGAGGTGATCGCTTCGAGCATGCAGGACTGGGACTTCGCCCTTGCGCATTCCCCGGAGACCGCCGACATCGTTGTCGTGAATACCTGCGCCTTCATTCAAGACGCGCGCGAGGAATCGATTTCCGCCATTTTGCGCGCGTGCGAGCTGAAAAAGCAGGGACGCTGCAGGGCTGTGCTCGTGGCGGGCTGCATGCCGCAGCGTTACAGGCGCGAGCTGCCGGAAGCGTTGTATGAGGCCGATGCCTTCATAGGTCTGGACGAAATTGAACGCGCCGGGTCAATCGCCGCCAGGCTCGTACGTGGCGAGCAGCGGATCGTCGAGATATCGCCGCGCGCCCGGGCCGTGATCGAGCCGCCGCCTGACAGGATGCTGTTCACGGGCGCTCCCTACGCATACATAAAGGTCTCGGAGGGCTGCGATCACCGCTGCGCCTTCTGCGCCATTCCCAAAATTCGCGGACACTATCGCTCGCGTTCCATAATGAACATTGTGCGGGAGGCGGAAACCCTGCTCGGCAGGGGTGTCCACGAGCTTAACCTCGTCTCGCAGGACGTAACATCCTATGGCTTTGATTTAGGCGGCGGAACGGATCTCGCCGCGCTTCTGAAAGCGCTCGACCGGATCGGCGGCAAATTCTGGATACGGCTTCTTTATGGACATCCCTGCAAGGTGGACGCCAGGCTGATCGAGACGATCGCTGCCGCGTCACGGGTTTGCCGCTATCTCGACCTGCCGATACAGCATGCTGACGCGTGGATGCTGCGCGCGATGCGAAGAAGGGAAACGCCGGATGGGCTCCGGCTAACATTCGGATTGATCCGGAAAATACTGCCGGACGCCGTTCTTCGCACCACCTGTCTTGTCGGGTTCCCCGGCGAGACGGAAAAACGTTTTGAAAATCTTCTGGCTTTTTTGAGGGAAATACGCTTCGATCATATCGGTGCTTTCGAGTATTCGCGCGAGGAGGGCACGGCGGCCGCCAAATTGCGTGCCCCATCTAAAGCGGTGGCCGCGGCCAGAAAGGCGCTGCTCCTCCATGAGCAGCGCAGGATAGTTGCGCAAAAGGGCAGAGCGCTGATCGGCAGGCTGGATGAAATCCTCGTCGAGCGGGCGCGCGGCGCCAAGCCTGACGCATGGACAGGCCGTTCGCGCGCTCTTGCGCCAGAGGTGGATGGCACTGTGTTCCTTGATGGCAGTCGTGGAGGAATAAGGCCGGGCGCGTTCGTGAATGCCCGTTATGTGGCCCGCCGGGGATATGACATGTGCGCGGTTGAAGAATGAATCTCTCAAACAAACTAACATTGAGCCGGTTCGGGATGGCGTTTCTCCTCGTCATCTGTTTGACTGCGCCCATACCGTTTGGCAAGACACTTGCCCTGGTGGTTTTCGTGGTGGCCGCTCTCACCGATTACTGGGACGGACGCCTGGCGCGAACGAATTGCTGCATTACCGCGTTCGGCCAGTTTATGGATCCGCTGGCCGACAAAACCCTCGTGTGCGCGGCGTTCATATCCTTCGTTGCGGCCGACCAGATTGTGCCGGCCTGGATAGTCACAGTCATCGTGACGAGGGAGTTCATGGTCACGGGGTTGAGGCTTATCGCGGCCAACCAGGGTTGCATTATACCGGCTGAGCGATGGGGCAAGCATAAAATGGTGTGGCAGATTGTGGTTATAATCGTGGCGATCTTCGGAATGGCGTTCAGAGACGATTGGCTGCCGCTGATCGTTCAACCGGAGACCTTGCACAATTTCCTCGACCTCTACTTCAACAAGTATTTCGAGTATCTCACCTACGTCATCTCAGCGCTTGTGGCGGTGTTGACCGTTGTTTCGGGGACCATTTATTTCTGGCGCGCAAGAAAGTTGGTGATGACAGATGTCTAGTCAGGATTGGGATATAAAGGCGCTTGGCTCGAAATGCGAGAAGTGCTGGACCGATTTCGCCGATCAACAGCCCTACGTCTCCAAGCTCAGCTTCGGAGAGGGCGGTTACGGCAGGTCTGACTTCTGCGTCGCATGCTGGGCGAAGCGGGAAGGGGGCGGAGACGGACCCGTGAGCGTGTGGCGCGGTGTTTTCAGAGCGCCTGAGCCGCCACCCCCAGAACCGGTCAGAAAGGAAACGGCGGAAGCGCTGCTGCGCCACTTGATCGAGGACGGCGATGAATCGAAGGTGAATGTGATGTTCATACTGGCCGTCATGCTGGAGCGGCGGCGCGTGCTGGTGGAGAGGGATGTGAAGATTCAGGCGGACGGTTCACGGCTCCGCGCCTATGAGCACAGGGCCTCCGGCGACACGTTCGTGATCAGGGATCCCATGCTGCGGCTCGATCAGCTGCAGGCCATACAGCAGGAAGTGATGGCTCTGCTCGAACAGAATCAGTGATTGGCCGCCATGTTGGACTGGAAAATAACGGGCGGAATGGTTCTCGATGGAACCGGCGCTCAGCCTCGGCGCGCGGATGTAGGCGGGACCGGCGATCGTATAACAGCGATCGGCGATCTGGCCCTCTGCGTGGCGTCGGCATCCCATGACGCATCATCCCTGGTTGTCTGCCCCGGCTTTATAGACGCACATTCCCATTCCGATGCCTATCTTCTCATCGAGCCATCCGCGCCGAGCAAGCTGTTCCAGGGCATAACCACGGAGGTGGTCGGCAATTGCGGCGCATCCGCCGCTCCGCTCACGAGTCTGCTCCAGCTGCCATCCGACTGGGCGGAGTGCGATTACCCGGGCTCGTGGCAGTGCCTGGGTGAGTATATCGAACTGCTTGAGCGGCAGGCCCCGGCGCCGAACGTTGTGGCGCTCGTGGGGCACGCCAGACTCAGAGGTCGCATCATGGGCGCCGATGCGCGCACGCCGAATGCGGACGAGCTGGCCGCCATGTCGCGACTGCTCGAAGAAAGCCTCGAGCAAGGCGCGCGCGGCTTGAGCGCGGGCCTGATATACGCGCCGGGTATATATTCAACGGCGGATGAACTCACGGCATTGGCCAGCGTCGTCGCAGCCCGCGACGGCATTTACACCTGCCATATGAGGAGCGAGGGGCGCCGCCTGCTGGAGGCGATAGGGGAATCCATTTCGATTGGCCGCGACTCAGGCGCGCGCGTGCAGATTTCACATCTCAAGACCGCGGGCCGCGCGAACTGGCCGCTGGCGGACCGCGCCATCACGCTCATCCGCGACGCCCGCGAGAAGGAAGGGCTCGAAGTTGCGGCCGACCGCTACCCTTACACCTCGTCCTGCACCGATCTCGACATCATCTTTCCGGACTGGGTTGCGGAGGGCGGTAGATGCGCCGCACTGGGCAGGCTCCGCGATCCGGCGACGCGCGTCCGGATCCGCACGGAGATCGAGGCCGAGCGCGATGCCGGCTACTGGACGTCGGTCGTCGTGGGCTCTACGAGCCACCCTGACAACGAGCGTTTTCGCGGGAAGCCGCTCCTGGAAGTAGCCGACGAGCTTGGCGTTGATCCTGTTGAGGCCGCCCTCATCCTCGTTGATATGGATGGGCTCAAGACCAGCGCTTTCTTCTCCGGCATGAGCGAGGAGAACATGTGGAAGATTCTGGCCGAGTCCTTCGTGATGCTTGGGAGCGACGCTTCTTTGCGCTCCACGACCGGCCCGCTCAGCCACGATTATCCGCATCCCCGCGCCTACGGCACGATGCCGCGCTTTCTGCGGGCCGCGCTGGACGGCAGAACGGTTCCATTGAACGAAGCTGTTCGAAAAATGACAGACCTGCCCGCAGAGCAGTTCAGGCTGGCTGGGCGTGGCAGGATTGAGGAGGGACGGTTCGCCGATATCGTTGTCTTTAATCCTGCCACGGTGCGGGATGAGGCGACTTACGCGGATCCGCACCGGCTCGCCTCCGGCATCGAGCTCGTGATGGTCAACGGCGTCGTCACTCTTGATTCAAACGGATTGACAGGCCGCCGCGCCGGCCGGGTTCTGCGATAAGGAAATTGCCGCTGTCGGAATGCTGCAGCCGCCTTGTCTCGCTTCTGTTATTCTGAACAACGTGGCATGAGCCTCCGGCTCGTGATCCTGCACTAAAAATAGGGTCCTTCCGGAAATAGCGTGTGATTTTTTGGCGCTTCGTACGCAACGACCAA
>CAYWJE010000249.1:0-5448 GCA_964458525.1 uncultured Verrucomicrobiota bacterium | reverse complement strand
ATTCAAAAGACCAGTTGAAACACGCGCAGCGTGATTCAACTGCTCTTTTTAGGTTCAAATACATTTGGCTAGGGTTAGTAGCTCAAACCGTAAAAGCTACCGGGAAGAACAAGAAAATGGAGATGGCGGTCCCCGCCGTTCCCTCCGCCCCGGGCGAACCTCACAGAGCAGGACAGAAACGGCCGGGATGGCCGTCTCTCCGCCGCAAGCGGATGCGCCCGTGGCGCACATCGGAACAAATTGCGTTGCAGGCCTTGTCCGCTTTGCAGGATTAACGCACCCCGCCAATTACCTCTTCTTCCTGGCTATGAGGCAGTTGACGCAGGCGAGCATATTCTGCACCTCGCCGGACAGGCACCTGACGAAGTCAACACCCAGATACTTGTCGCCATGCCGGAGCAGATCTTCCACCTTCATATCACGGAACTCCTGCTGCTTTTCCTCCGGCAGACCTACAACGTACAGATTAAGGAACCAGGAGAGCGAGAAAATCGGCTGGCCGAAGTTCAGGACGTCGAGCCTCTCCACATCCACCAGCCCCTCAAAGAGTCGGTTCAGCCCCTGTTTTGACATGTTGAAATAGTGATTGGGATAGCCGTGCAGCGGAGAGAGAAACGGCGCCTGACAGTACAATGTGCCGCCGGGCTTCAGAACGCGAGCCATTTCGCGGGCGCCCAGGAACGGGTCCTTCACGTGCTCGAGCACGGCGAAGGAGAAGACGACGTCAAAAGTGCCGTCCTCGAACGGGAGCCGCTCAACGACGCCCAGCACGTCCGTGCTTTCATAGGGCACGATCTCGTAGTTAACCACGTTTTCAAAGCACTTGTCCCTGAGCCCGGCGCCACAATCGAGGATCAGGCCGTCGCAATGCCTGTAGATGTAGCTCATTGCAACGCCGTCATACGAATTCGCCGATACATTTCCGGTGTCAACGATGCCGAATTCTTTCGCCAGTGCGCTCGGGAGGAAGTTGTAAGCGCGCCCGTCCACCGGGTACGCCGCCCCGCAGCGGGTGCACAGCAGGTAATCGTTCCGGGGCGGGGTTTGATCCTTTTCGGCCAGCATCCGTTTCCTGACAAACCGCAGCAGAGTGGAGATTGTTTTAATCCGGAGCAACGCCAGCATCAAGCGGGAAAGCAGGCCCGGGCGGCCATTCGCCTCGCGTTCCCGCTGGGCCCGGTCAATAATTGTGCTGAACGAATCCCGGAGCTGCGCCAGCCTGCCGCCGGCGCAGCGTGGACAGCGTAAGCTGGGCAACAGCTTTTTCAGCTTCGCCGCCTTTCGCGCGCCGGCATCAGCAGTGGTCGGCCTGACCGGAATGATCAGCTCGAAAACGCGGCCTTGCGTTTCGAAGTTGAGCGCTATCCAGTCGCGCCCCGTCACAAGATCGGCCGGACACGACCCCCTGAACCCGGTGAGCACCAGGTGCGGGAAGTGGTCCTTTTTAAGATCCTCCCTCTCGTAGATGGAGAGCGGCAGCGCCGAAGCAAGTGCAGGATCAACCCACTGCATCTTATCTATCTTTTCGAGCGACGCAATCCAACCTTTGGCCTCAAAGACCGCTGGATCAGAGGGTTCCGCAAAAATATCCGGTTTATCAATTACCCAGAACGGATGCATCATGCCCTCCAATCGTCCATCAGGACGGCTTGTAGTTGGTGTCGTTCAACAGCGTACCGCCGATATACCGGTTGTACAACGTGAACTTCTCGTAATATTCCTCGTGCGTCTTGCGGCTCTTTGACTCCTCGTGGAGCAGCTCGGCGAACGGCGTGTATATTATCTTGTATCCGGCCTGCCTTATCTTCAGGCAGAGATCCGCGTCGGAGAAGCCTATCGGGAAATGCACCTCGTCGAACCCGCCGACCTGCTCGAAGACCGACTTTCTTATCATCATGCACGCGGCCGTCACGCCGGATACTTCCCGCTGCACCTTGGTGTAGTAGCCGTCCTCAAAAAAAAGATTCGCCGCGCAGTAGTAGATGTTGGGCTTGAAGATCATGCCCGCATGCTGGATCGTGCCGTTCCGCCGAACGAGGCGACATCCGACCGCGCCCACCTTGTCCCTGTAGATATGCTCAAGCATGGCTTCTATCCAGTCGGGATTGACGACTTCCATGTCGTTGTTCATGAAGAGGAGCATCTCGTTAGGCACCCCGGCCACAACCTTGTTATACAGCCTCGAATAGTTGAAAGGCTCATCGAAATCAACAAATCGGTATTTGGGACTTCCCTCCCGCCGAAGTGTTTCCAGATATTCCTCCGTCTCCGGCTCCCTGGAACGGTTGTTCACCAGGTAGATCGCCAATTTGCGATAGGTGCCCTTCTCCATCGTCTCCAGCAGGCGGCGCAGGCTCTTGACGTGATCCTTAAAAGGAATGATCACTGCCACCTCGTCCGGATCCGGGGGCAACTCGTACCTGACTCGGTACCAGAAAAATGCATCATCGGTCACCGTCGCCTTTATTTCCATCCTGTCAAGATGGTCCTGTATGGCCTTCTTGCCGTTGAGATAGGCCTTCGGATACTCAGTCCGTTTGCCCTTGTCGAAAGAACGCACGGAGCCGGAGGTGGCCGCTGAGTGGGCGCGCCATGCGTAGAGGAAATAGGGCATGTGGAAGAATCGCATGCCCAGTTCCATCGCCCTTATCGCAATGTCATGATCCTGCGCCCCGTCATATTCCGGCTTCAGGGGACCAATCCTGTCCAGCGCCGCCCTCTTGATCAGGCAGAAATGGGAGGCCGCGTTGCACGAGAGAAGCAGGTCCATCGTGAGCGGGCATTTCTGCATGTAGCCGTCCATCCCGCCGTCGCCGTCAATTATGACCTCGTCGCTGAAGAAGACCTCCTCGTCATGGCCGTCATTGAGCGTCCGCGCGAACAATGCCAGCGCGTCCGGATGAATGAGATCATCGTGATCCATGAAAGCCACGTAATCGCCGCCACTCGCCTCGATCCCGGCGTTAGTCGCGCCGCTTATCCCCTTGTTCTCCGCATTGCGGACGAGCTTGATCCTGCGGTCCGCCCTGCCCGCCGCGTCGAGGGCCTGCAGGGTTTCCGGCAGGCTCGAGCAATCATCCACAAGGACGAGCTCGAAATTGTCATAGCTCTGTTTCAGCACGCTCTCCACGGCCTCGTTCAGCCAGCGCGAGTTATAGACAGGCATGATTATCGAGACCAGCGGCCGCAGTTTCAGCAGGTGCAGCCAGGCTTCGGAATTAGACCTCTCTTTGGGCGGGAACTTCGGCTTGATGGGGAGGATCTTTCTCGTTATCCCGAAGCGCTGGGAAATGAAGCCTGTCGCCAGCATCACGGCCTTCTGGACGCCCTGTTCCCAGCATACCCTCAGAAACAGCATCGGTAATTTCAGCAGGTTTCTCATAGTGCGATCACAATCCGCCGCGTTTTTTGAGCAGCGCGGCCATCTCGCGGTGGCCTTCACTCGTCGCCAGGTGCAGGGGCGTCTCACCATCATTCGCCTTTATACGGATATCCGCCTTGCCCTCCTCGATAAGAACCTCCGCGACATCGAGCTGATTGTAAGCCACGGCATCGTACAGGGGAGTACACCCGTCCTTCGCCCGGGCATTCACCTTCGCGCCATTCTCGATGAGCAGCTGGACTATCTCAATGTGCCCGAACTTTGTGGCCTCGTGAAGAGGCGTCTCCCCGTTGTTGTCCGATTCATTCACATCCGCACCGCGGCCCAGCAGCAAGTCGGCGATTTCCCTCTGCCCGTTCGCAGCCGCCGCGAAGAGCGGGGTTTCGCCGTCTCTGTTCGCAGCGGTGATATTCGCGCCGTTCTCCAGCAGGTGCTCGACCATCGCCCGGTTGCCGTTCCATGCCGCATGCGCAAGGGGCGTCCAGCCGCGCCGGTCGCGGGAGTTCACAAGGCGCGGGTCCAACGCGCTGAGCGAACGGACCGCGTCCACCGCGCCGGTCGCCGCCGCGTCGTGGATTTCAGCCGCCTCGGCGGCTTGGAAGACGGCGGCAAACGCCACGACCATCAGCAAAATTGTGATCTTCATCATGACAGAAATCCCTCCCCCGGTCTCAACAGTCCTAGCAATGCACGTTTCCCTTCAGGTCGCGGCCGCGATCGAGCGCTTCCCCGGCCGTCTTCCTGCTCAAGCCCAGCAGCTTGATATCCTTGTCCACCGTGTTCCGGTAAATGATCTCCATGTCGTTATATTCCGGCTGGGACATGGCCACGGCGTGCATGCCCCTCATCGCGCCCACCTGCTCGATGTAGTGGTCGCCCCTGCCGCAGAAATGCAGCGCGCCGCCGCCGAACTCGTCCAGAAGCCGCTGATCGAACGGGGCAATGAACTCGGCGAACATTCCCGGTGAGAAGTTCATGGCGGAATCATCGCGAAGCATGATATGGCCCTTATGCATGAGCGACCAGTGGACCTCGTTTTCCGGCTTGAACGGCACAATTTTTCCCCACTCCCGCATGTAGCGGATATAGGTTTCTGTGATGAGATTGAGGACCGACTTCACCAGGTCGGGTTGGTCAACAACATCAACGTAGAGCTGGCTGCCCCAGAGCAGTTCGCAAACGTCCATCGGCCCCTGCAGATCGGGATGATAGATGTGCACGTGCCGCCCGAGCTTCGGCCTCGGCCTCAGCATGGCCTGGAAGCGCGCCGCCATCTCCAGCGCCTTTCCACCGAGCCCGGCGCGCGGGTCGGGCACGCCCTTTTCCAGCAGCGCCCGCATAGCGTCCGGTCCGCCGGCAAGCGGCACGGATGTGGGAAGGGTGTTCATGACCTCTTCCATTATGAACAATTCGGCGCCGAACAAGGTCGGCATAATGCCGGTTCCGTAATTTGAGCGAATCGCCATGATCGAGCCGTTTGCCGACGCCAGGCAGGCCGAACAGCCGGAAAACTGCTGAAGCGCCATTTTATCAAAATCCGCTATCGCCTCGTTCACCCTGACAGCGGGCCAAGGCAGACCGGGAGGCGCTTTCGCCGGACGGTGTGGAGAAAAGATCCCCTCCCTCCTCTCGCCGTCGGTGAAAACGCGCCACTGCTCGAACAGCTCGCTCTCTACGGAATCGTCTATTCTCTTTTCAAGATCATCGAGAAATTTATCTATCATAAGTCACTTGCTCCGGCAATGCAACCACACTGCGCGTCGGGAGATCATGGAAGAGCATCAAACCAGCGGAATCGTTGCTTGTCAATTCGAATCGGCGCCCGGCAGGAGGGCTGCGATTCGTTGCCCATCGTCTGTAGCCACTCCTCCGGCCTGCCCGCAGTGCTTACGCACAAGCGTTGCAGGCGGGCGGGCAGGCCACGCCTCAATGAGACAGGAGAAACCGCGGCCATCCCCGACCTCAAAGTCCCGACTCTCCGGGAGGTCGGGAGTCGGGGCGGCTACAGAAAAAAGAAACGCAGATTGAATCCATGTGTCTGTTTGTTTCCTGTAGCCGGCCTCGGT
>CAYWJE010000248.1:0-5463 GCA_964458525.1 uncultured Verrucomicrobiota bacterium | reverse complement strand
GTGCTAGGCGGCAATACGCCGATTGACATCAAAACGACATTGCAAGACGACTTGTGCAAAGCCTTCCAGTCCGGGAAGACGGAGAAGCGCGGATCACTCGACAAGACAATCACCATCCTGATGAAGGTATGGATCACCACGCCCCGCGAGTTTGCCGGCTTGCGCGATGGGGGACTGGAGCTGTTCAAACGTGCGCAGCGCGCCGACCATCTGGCGCTCCATTGGGGGATGGTTTCGGTTGTCTACCCGTTCTGGGCAGGCGTTGCAGGCCAGACCGGACGCCTTCTGCGGCTCCAGGGGACTGCCGGGGCAGCTCACGTCCAGCGGCGCGTTCGAGAGCAATATGGCGAGCGGGAGACAGTGTCGCGGGCCACCCAGCGCGTGTTGCGCTCTTTCGTGGATTGGGGCGTACTTCGCGAGTCTGGTGTTGCGGGTGTCTATGAATCGGCTCCTCCAATAGCCGTCGATGATCGAGAACTTGCGGCATGGCTGATTGCGTCCGTCCTGATGTCCGGGGTCAACGGTCCGACCACGCTCAGGAGCTTGATAGACAGCACCGCACTTTTCCCATTCCGGCTTCCCCGGATTTCTGCCGGTGAACTCGTGGGGTCATCAAAACGCTTGGACGTCATAACGCACAACTTGGACGAGGAGCTTGTAGTATTGAAGCGTCCGATGACTCCACATTAAGAAACTGGCGCCGCCGTGAGATAAGGCGGAGTGCTGATATCTGCGGAAGCGTCTTGAAAAATGGACCTACATCCTATACTCAATCAACAATCCGCGTCCGCCGACAAGATTGCCTTGTTCCGCTCTCTCTTCCGCGGACGGGAGGATGTGTATCCACGCCGTTTTGAGAGCCGCAAGACCGGTCGCTCCGGTTACAGTCCGGCTTGCGCCAACGAATGGATCAGGGACGTATGCAATAAGCGCAAAGTTCAATGCGCCGAATGTCCCAATCGTCGCTTCCTTCCGTTGACCGATGAAGTCGTTCGATGCCACCTCTCGGGTCAGGATGAAACTGAGCGGGAATTCGTTATGGGCATCTATCCGATGTTGCTGGATGAAACGTGCTTCTTCCTGGCGGCTGATTTCGATAAGCAGAACTGGCAGAAGGATATAGCCGCAGTCTCGGAAACCTGCCGCCAAATGGATATTCCTGCCGCGATGGAGCGATCCCGCTCCGGATGCGGCGGGCATATGTGGTTATTCTTCCAGGAAGCAATGCCGGCAACTGTGGCAAGAAAACTGGGCGCGCACATTCTGACGGAGACAATGGAACGACGTCCGGACATCGGGCTGGACTCTTATGATCGTTTTTTCCCGAACCAGGACACTCTACCCAAAGGCGGGTTCGGTAATTTGATCGCGCTTCCGCTGCAGAAGAAAGCGCGAGCTTGCGGCAATAGCGTCTTCCTGGATCAAAGCTGCAATCCGCATCCGGATCAATGGACATTTCTCTCCTCCATAAAAAAGATCAATCGCATCGAGATCGAGCGAATCGTGAATGCCGCCGAAAGAAAAAACCGGGTTGTGGGGCCTTTGTTCACTCTTGACGCGGAGGAACAAGACGCGCCGTGGACCTTGCCTCCTTCGCGGCTCAGAAAAGCTCCGCCCATAACAGGAGCGCTTCCAAAATCATTGGAGATGATACTGGGCAATGAGATATACATTGCAAAAAATGCCCTGCCTCCGCCGCTCCGAAATCACCTTCTACGGTTGGCGGCTTTTCAGAATCCGGAATTCTATAAGGCGCAAGCCATGCGCCTGCCGACGCGCGGCAAGCCTCGTGTCATATCCTGCGCGGAAGAGCATCCGTCGCATCTCGGTTTGCCGCGAGGTTGTCTCGATGAAATTGTCAACACGCTTTCCGGATTTAAGATCACAACGATTCTTCATGACGAACGTTTTTCAGGCGTTCCCCTGGCGATGTCTTTTCATGGTGAATTGCGACCGGAGCAGAAGCCGGCCGCGGAAGCCTTGGCGGCGCATGATACGGGAGTGCTCGCTGCCACAACCGCATTCGGAAAAACCGTTGTTGCTGCCTGGCTGATCGCTCGGCGTGGAGTGAACACCTTGGTTGTCGTTTGTCGACAGCAGTTGATGGAACAGTGGATTGATCGTCTGTCCTCCTTTTTTGAGATTTCTCCTGACTCCATCGGCCGTATCGGAGGCGGAAAGAATAAGCCTACTGGACTGCTGGACGTGGCGCTGATACAGAGCCTGGTTCGCAAGGGCGTGGTGGATGATCGCGTGGGGGCGTATGGTCATCTTGTCGTGGATGAATGTCACCACATATCCGCCCCCGGTTTCGAGCAGGTAGTCAGACGGGCCAAGGCAAAATACATCACTGGATTATCAGCCACAGTTACGCGGAAAGACGGACATCATCCCATTATATTTATGCAATGCGGGCCGATACGTTACCGTGTTGACGCAAAGAAAGAGGCGCAGGCCAGGCCTTTCACCCATTCCGTTCTGGTCCGCCCCACCTCGTTTTGTTGCAGGGAAGCTCCAAATCCGGACGCGCGGATACAGTTCAGCGCACTGTATGAAGAGTTAAGCGCCGACGAAAACCGCAATCAGCTCATTTGCGAAGATGTTCTGAACGTGGTTCAGGAAGGACGTTCGCCGGTTGTGCTGACGGAAAGGACGGACCATCTCCAGAAACTTGCCGCCCTGCTGACACCCTCGTTACGCAATCTGGTTATTCTCCAGGGCAGGATGGGCAGAAAAAAGCTGCAAGAGGCGCTCGCGCGATTGGCGGACATACCGGAAGACGAAGAACGAGTTCTGCTTGCCACGGGCCGTTTCATCGGCGAAGGATTCGACGATGCCAGGCTTGACACCTTGTTTCTGACTCTGCCCGTATCCTGGAGAGGAACGATCACCCAATATGCGGGCCGATTACACCGTATGCATGATTGCAAGCACGAGGTTCGTATATATGATTATGCCGATCTCAACGTTCCAATGTTGGCGCGAATGTTCAATCGCCGATGCCAGGGATACGAGGCCATCGGATATTCAATGTTGTTGCCGGCAAGCGCTGTGCCCGGGTGGCCGGTCGAAGTGACCTTGCCGGTGGAGTCGGAATGGAAGAAGGATTACGCCGCCAGTGTTCAACGATTGATTCGTGACGGGGTGGATGCGCCGCTCGGTAATTTGTTCGTATATGCGACTCGCGCTTTGAAGCGAGACGCGCAAGGCGAAGATCGTGCGCGCAGCGCCACAGAAGCATTTCTTTACCGACGGCTGGAAACAATCCCGGATACGAAAGGCAAATTCCGTCTGAATGCCGAGTTGCTGATCCCTTTTAACCAACACGGGCACATGGAAGTGGATTTGCTTTGCATGGAAATGAGAGTTGCCATAGAACTTGATGGGCCGCAGCATTTGTCCGATGTTGACGCCTATCGCCGCGACCGGCGTAAGGACGCATTGTTACAGGAAAACGGCTATCTTGTGCTACGATTCCTTGCCGAGGATGTCGGGCGTAAACTTGACGATGTCCTCGACACTATCCTTGGCGTCCTGAGTCATCAAAAGCATGCTGTCGCATGCAAAAAACATTACACATAATTCCGTGAACGGTTACGATAGTTGCCGGCGACAACAGGAAATCAGTGGACAACGCGGAACGAATCAATGTAATATCCCTGATGGTAACCACACAATAAAGGAAGGAATATGCGAAGGATCATCAGGAAATTAGGCAAGACTCTTTTTGGACACCGGGGCGCCCCCGACAAGGCCGCTCAACCCGCTCCGCCGGCCGGGGGCCGCGCGGAGCCGACTCATCATCCGGTGAAGCCCGCTCATCCTGCCCCGGCCAAGGTTGCTCCAGCCAAGGCTGCCTCAGCCAAGTCTGCGGCAGGCTCCGGCGCGCGCGCGTGGACCCCCGCGGATTTCGATGTTCCCGCCAAGGAGGGTGGCGCGCGTTTTCACGATTTTGACCTGCCTGTCTCCGTAATGCACGCCATTCACGATCTCGGCTTCAAGTATTGCACGCCGATCCAGCAAAAGGTGCTCTCCCTGGTGAGCGCCGGAAAGAATATCGCCGGACGCGCGCAAACCGGGACCGGCAAGACAGCAGCATTTCTCATTTGCATATTCTCGCGGTTCCTGGCTGCCGGGCGGGCGGGAGCTGAACGAAAGCTTGGCGCGCCGCGCGCACTCGTTCTCGCGCCGACACGGGAACTGGTGATGCAGATAGCGAAGGATGCGGCTGCTCTGGGAAAATATACGCCGATCACGTCAATGGCGGTCTTCGGCGGCATGGATTTCGATAAGCAGCTCCGGAAGCTCACCGAGCAGCCCATAGACCTGATCGCCGCTACGCCGGGCAGGCTGCTGGATTTCGTGGGACGCCGGGCAATTGACCTCAGGCGGGTGGAGGTGCTGGTGATTGATGAGGCTGACCGCATGCTGGACATGGGCTTCATCCCCGACGTGCGAAAAATCATTCGTGCCACGCCCCCGAACAACAAGCGCAGGACGATGCTCTTCAGCGCCACGCTCACCAAGGAGGTGCTCCGCCTCGCATCACAATGGATGCCTGAGCCGGAGGTGTGCGAGGTCGAGCCCGAGCACGTTGCAGTAGAGACTGTTCAGCAGCTTGTCTACATAGTCCGTTCAGAGGAGAAATTCACCATCCTGTACAATCTTCTCAAGCGCCCGGAGATGGCGCGTGTGCTGATCTTCGGCAACCGCCGCGATTCGACCCAGAGGCTTGTGGATAACCTCGAAAGGCACGGCATACAATCTGCGTATCTTTCGGGCGCCGTACGCCAGGAGACCAGGATGAAGGTGCTGGAGGGATTCCGCGCCGGGAAGTTCCGGGTTGTCGTTGCGACCGATGTCGCGGGGCGCGGCCTTCATGTGGACAACATAACACACGTGATAAACTATGACTTCCCATACGAGCCGGAGGACTATGTTCATCGCATTGGCAGGACCGGGCGCGCCGGGCTTGCAGGCATTTCCATATCATTCGCCTGCGAGGAGGAATCATTCGTTATTCCAGAGATCGAGAAATACATCGGCGAGCCGTTGAAATGCACAATGCCGGATCCCGATATGCTCGCTCCTCTTCCCTCGCCCGTTGCGGCGGGCTCCAGCCCGTCGCATTCCAGTCCGCGGAAAGGTCAACCAGCTCGGTCGCGCGGACAACACTCCCGCCGCCCGTCCGGACGTTCTGGCGGAGGCGCCCGCCGCCGATAAGACGGATTGTTTGTAAGATTGGCAAAAGGAATGGATTGAAAAGGAAAATAAACATCTGCCGCGCCATTTGTTTTGCTGTTGGTAATCCTTAATTGTTGATCACGGCGAAGGTGTTCTTATACGACAGGTTTATAATTCGGGCGCTTCCGGGTTTTCCGTGTGTGTTTTTTGTACCCGTTCACGGTTCACGGTTTATAGTTCATAGTTCACAGTTCACGGTTCACGGTTCATAGTTGCAAA
>CAYWJE010000247.1:0-5496 GCA_964458525.1 uncultured Verrucomicrobiota bacterium | reverse complement strand
GCGCCTGGTCGCCACCAAATGACGCAATCTCAAGCGACTCGCGTCCCGATGGTTGCGCCTTCAATCCCGGCTTCATGCCTTTCATGCTCTTTATGATAAAATCATCATCTTCCGGCTTCGAACTTTTCAAGTATTCAGAATACGGCGGTCTGTCTCCTGACTACCCGAGTTGTTACCAGCAAATACTGAATATTCGAAGTAACTACTCAAGTCATACTGTTTTGACGGCCGCACAGGCTGTGCGGCCCTACCAGGAATTCAAAAGGTAGGGCGGGACCCCGCTCGAAGCGGGGTAAACAGCACGGCTTGCCACGCCAAAGGCGTGGTCCCGCCGCATTTCTTGCGCATGACCTGAGTAGTAACTATTCGACAACAATTGGATGACTGAACAAATGAAATGCATACTTCCGCAGATACGACACATCTGATGGCAGCCTGGACACCAGCAATTGTCAGGTGTCCGCCGCCGCTTTTCTTCCTGACATATCACGCAGCATGTTCACGATCACGACGAGCATGATCACTGCGGCAAGGCCGATCCCCACCGGAATAAGCCATTTCGGAGCCGTACGCCTCGTCCTCTGCTCCGGGTTCGGCTCGCGCGGACCGAGCTTGACGGTCGCAACCGCGCCGGGGGTTTTCACCCGCCTCGAAATGTCATACCTTGGCCTTGTCGCTTCGCTATCGCCGAAATAAACATGTGCTGGAGCCTCCGACTTCGCCTCGAACACGAGCCAGGTCCGCGCCGCGCGCCCTGTCGCACGAACGTTTTCGAGCGGCGCGTCGTCGAGCTGTTCCACGTCAACCCGCCAGCGGGCAGCCGGCGTGCTGTCAACGGGTAATCGCGCGAACTCGGCATCCCCGATCCTGCTTATCCTCCCCGAGCCCGCCCATTGCCAGCCGTTAGTCTGATGTCTCTTGCAGTAGATCCGGACGTCCCTCGAATACTCGCCGTCCGCCCTGATCTCGATTTCGCGAAGCGGCACGGCCAGGCCGGAATCGAACTCCAGTAACTGGATGCCCTTCTGCTTTTCCTTCCCGCCGCTTCCTTCGCAGGGTGAAAGCGCGATCTCGTCTCGCGGCTCCGGGCTGCCCTCTGAGCGGATAGGCATGGTTTTGGAGCCGGGCGAAGGCACCATCTCCTCGGGCCTGCGCGGGTCCGGGTGGACGCGCACCATAAGATGCTTGAAGGTGGAGCGCGAATAAGCGACCAGGTCCTCCTGCACCACTGGTGCCTTCGGAATCCTCACGAGGAAGCCGGCGCCGAGCAATCCCCAGGCGTCAGCCTCGCTTTCGCGTCCGAAGATCTCGGTCCTGCGCATGTAATCCTTGCCGTCGAAGACGACACGTATTTTGTCATGCCCCTTCGCCGCGCTTGCGCTCAGTTCCAGCTCGAACTGGCGCATGCCCTGTATCTCCACCTCGTTAATCCGCGTCGCTGGAATGGCAACTTCTTTCGCGTCGCCGGGCTCTGTCCACGTGAAGAATGGCCACTCTGTGCCGTTTGCGTCGTAAATCCGCAAATCCCTGTCCGGCGCCCATTCACAGCCGTCCCTCGTCTCAGCCGTCACCCGCGCCCGCGCCAGTTTGCCGGGCCCCGGACTGCCGGGCCCCGGTTCGGACAGAATCTCCTGCCGCCATGAAAAATCGGATGGCGCCGACGCGAAGGATGAAAGGCCGGTCAGCAATAATACCGTTATGCACGAAAAACTTCTGGTCATATTTGTTCTCCCTGAATCCGTGATAATGTTTTTCTTGTCTTCTTGTTACTACTCAGGTCATGCGCAAGAAATGCAGCGGGACCCCGCTTCGAGCGGGGTCCCGCCCTACCTTTTGAATTCCTGGTAGGGCCGCCCCGACCGTGGCGGAAAATCCTGGCCCGCATCTTTCCGTGTTGTAGGCCACCATTGTCCGCCACCCGCCTGCGCTTGCGACGCAGGCTGCGGATCTTTGATATGGTGGCGAAACCTGAGCAGTTACCAACCCGATTCAATTAGAAGAGTTGTTTTCCGCTTGTTTCAGCAGCTTCTGGTAGACGAATGACAACACGAGGAAGAGCAGGCCAGCCACGAAAAACGAGATGATGCGCGGCATTCCGCCCAACCCGCTGAGATCTACCAGTAACGCCTTCAATGCCGAGGCTGCGAAAACAATTAGTCCGAACCACCGCAAATGCTTCCGCCTGAGCCGCAGTCCGAACCAAACCAGCGTCATGGCCGAGCAGGCCCAGAAGATCGTGATTGCCGCCTCACGCCACGGCCAGGCCGCCCGCCCGATTTCCGTCGTCACGGTGATGATGGCGGCCAGCGGCGCAATGATGTGCATCACCGCCGACTGCCCGCTGCGGCCCCTGCCGCCCAGCAACGTTATCGCACCACAGGAGAGAAGGAAGAAGAAGACCGGTATGTTGACCAGCACCGGAATATCGTCCAGCGCCGTCTGCGAGAGGCCCCACCTGTCTATCGTTATGATCTTGATAACCGTCAGAAGCGCGAGCGCCCATGCCGCGCCATGCAGGATTCGACGTTCTGCAGACTCCTCGCTCTTCCACAGGGCGAACAGCGCCGCCGCCGTCATGCCGAACGTACCCAGCGCCGCGCCCATAGCGCTTTCGAATCCCAATATGAACCAGCACTCGGCGGCCAGGACTATCGCGGAGCCGAACAGGGCAATAGCCACGATGATTTCCGGCCACATTCCTTCCTGCCGCTCCGTCCCGGCTTCACTGTCATCCGCGCCTAGCGCCAGCCGGCCCTGGACGAAGAAGGAAAAGGCTGCGACCAGGCCGGCGGCGAACCGGCCGTTCAAGAAGAGCGCGGGCTTGACATCATACAACGTTCCATCAAACAGCAGCGCCTTGAACCAGCCCATGCCGGTGAGCGCCAGGGCTATGATTCTCAACAGCGGCGACTCGATGCGCGCCGCGAACCATGCGAGGAGGAGCCCTTCCACCGCCCACGCAGCGGACACCCAGGGCCCGTTAAACTGTAAAGGAACAGCGAAGACGACGAACGTTGCCGCTCCAAGCAGGTAGATCATCGCGTCGTTCGCAAAACGCGGAAGCCGCTTCCGCGCGGCGGCGGAGAGCCACACATGACCGACGGCGCAGGCGAGCATGGCGCCGCCCATCCAGTCGTTCAGCTCGGCGCCCTTCAGGCTCATATAGACCGCCGCGAGAAGCAGGGCGGAGTTGACCGCCTGCCTGGCGAAATCGAGAGGACGCCTGATCGCCTTTTCCTTCCACAACTTGACCATGCTGAGCGAGGTGAACTGCGCAAAGAAAACCAGCGCGAATGCCAGCCGCGCCTGCCAGTCGTACTCGCCAAGACCGTCCATCTCTTCCAGTGCGGACCAGAAATAGGCGACCCATGTGAGCGCGGCGGCAACGGTGTAGAGCGCCTGCCAGCGCCGTTTAAGTCCAAGCCCTATCGCCGGGATGTTGAGAAGCGCGATGTAGCCCAGGAAGAAAACCCCGTTTTCCGTTTCGCTGCCGGTCAGGGGCGGCACGAAGAATGCGCCGAGCAGCGCGCCAAGCGCTATGGCCTGGCTATTGTACAGGGCCGACAGGGCCATGCAGCATGCGGAGATCAGCGCCAGCCCCAGAAAGGCGGGAACGGGTCCTATGATCCCGTAAACGCCACTCGCGGCGAAAACGGAGAAATACATCGCCGCGCCGCCGCCGGCGGTCAGCACGCGCGCCAGCACGCGGTAGCCGCGGCCCTCGAGCTTGTAGGCTGAGGCAGTGAGCCCCGCGCCGAAGAGAATGCCGAGCGTAACGCGCATGCCGGGGCTCACCCACTGCCGCTGAATGGCATAGGTGATGAAGAAGCCGGCGCCGATCAACAGCATCGCAATACCAACCCACGCCGCCACGCGTATCCCGATCTGTGTCTCGATTCCGGACGCCGCCTGTCCTTCCGCACGAACCGCGGGTTGAGACGGCGCAGGAGTGAACGTTTCCGCAACGGGCGGAGGCGTTTGCCTTTCCGACACGATTGCGCTCGCAGCGGGAGCTGACATCTGGGCCGCGGCCGGCGTTGTGACGGAAGCCGACCTCTCGGCCTGCGCTGATGGGACGGAGCCGGTTCCGGACAAAGCCGACAGCCGGGCCTCGAGCGTATTCAGTCGTTTTTCAACCCTGCCGCTGCGGACGAAGGCAATGATCGCGAGGATGGGAATGACAACCAGCGCACCGAGAATCAGGAGACCAAGCATGACCAGCAACGATTCCATATCTTTCCTCCCGGCATGTTCACGCCTTTTCCGCGAGCTCCACCATTTTCCTGTAGTTTGAAAGTGTGCGATCGGAAAGCTCGCGCCCGATCGGGCAGGCGGAGGGCATCAACACGAACCCCCTGCCTTTCCCGGCCGTCCCCTGCTCTATAGCGGCCCGCACCTTCTTCTCAAACTGGCCGGTCGGCAGGTTCTCGATATCCGTTATCTCGATGTTGCCGAACAGGACGAATTGCGTCCCGTATTTCTCGCGGACATATGAGAGCTCCGCGTCGCCCTGCGGCGGCGGCTCGATTGGGTCCAACCCTGAAGCACCGAGTGCCGCGATATGGTCGAGAACATCCTTCAGGCGTCCGTGGGAATGAATGCGGGCGAATCCGCCGTTCTTCTGAATGGCATCGACCATCGGACGGTCATATTCAACCACGTAATCATGGAACAGGCTTGGCGGCAGGTACGGCGGCGAGGCATATTCCGGCCCCCATATGCGCCAGAGCCTGCCCGGCAAGGCGGCCGCAACGGCCTCGATTCTCGGCTGCAGCGCCCGCGCATGCCGCTCAAGAATCCTATGAAACAAATCCTGTTCGGTTAGCGCGATAATGGTGAAAAGCTCCATGTGGAAAAGCGGGGCGGCGTAGCCGATCGGATCGCCCGTATCCAGCATGACAATCCCGGAACCGCCCAGTCGTTTCTCCAGGTCAAGAATACTGCTCGTATCCGGCACGCCGCCGAACTGCGGCTCCGGAAGTGAGAGCCATGCCTTCGCGTCGTCAACATCCTTGAGCAGGTGCTCCAGCTGCCAAACGGTGTCAACATCGGGATCGCGCCGCGAATGACTCGTCAGTATCCTGCCGCCCGCATTGATTTTCGTCATTGTGTGGCGGCTCCCGTTTTCGTCGTATTCCGTGGTCGTCTCCGTCAGGCCGGCCGCAGGGTCGGGCGGGACATTCTTGAAAGAGGGAAAACTCATCACGATGCGGTCAGTCCGATCGCGGATGAACTCGATCAACGGCTTCCATGAGGGATGCGAGAAGATATTGAAGGGATTGGCCTTGTTTTCCGTATCCTCGAATCCGTTCAGCTCGTAGAAGCTCACCGGCGGGCGGTCCACCGGCATACCGTTGAGCGTTGCCATCAGTCGTTCGCGCCTGGTCAAGTTTGCTCCTCTCTGCTTTGGGCCTGGGTTATCTTGATTTCTGAAGACAATAGGCAGAATATTCCTAATGCAGCCAATACGCAAGCCACTAATCGGTGATGAGCGCC
>CAYWJE010000246.1:0-5505 GCA_964458525.1 uncultured Verrucomicrobiota bacterium | reverse complement strand
AAACCGCCCCGGCCGCGCAGATCGCACGCCTCTTCCACGCCGGACTTCAGGCAATCGGCAAGAAACCCAAAGGCGTCGAAAAGCGAACTCTTCCCCACACCGTTCTTGCCGATAACGGCCGTCATGGGCGCCAACGGTTCAGTATTCTGAATATCCCACACCTTCCCGAGCGTGACATCATGTAATGCGCGGAAGTTCTTGATCCTGATTCCTTCTATACGTGCCATAAGCACCTCCAATTTTTCATCACGAATTGGTGATTGAACGTTATCATTCAGTTTCTCCTTTCCGCGTCACGGCCTGGTCATACCACATGAGGAGCTTCGAGTCCTCCTGGAGCACGTCCTCGGGAATCCTCTGCGCCACGGCGATGATCGTGTCGTAGTCGCGTTCCTGCCACGCCTTCTTGAATCCGGCGCGAACCGCCTCGAGGCGGAATACCTTGAGCCGCTTCTGCGTGGATGTGCGGCCTGCCTGCCGCGCCGCTCCGCCTTGCGGCGCAGGCAGGTAGTCCGCGAACTCCTTGAACAGTGAGCGCTCGCGGAGTTTCTCCAGGTCACCCACTTTGTTCGGGTCGGGCACGTACCAGCGATCCTTTGCCTTGGCGCGAAGCGCCGGGTCGTCTTTCGCCAGATTACGAAGTTCTTTCCAGTTGGAGGACAGGTAGGCGTGTATCTGCTCAGGCACCAGCCCTGTGCCATCGCAACGCAGGAAATTCTCCTGAAGTAGTTCGTCAAGCTCCAACAGTATCTCGGTCTTCTGCCAACCGCCTATTTCCTGCATGAATTGAGGCTTCAACTCCCCTGCTGTCTGGGGCTTCTTCAATAGTTGCTGTCGAAGCCATTGTATCGCGGACGACTCGTCGGTTACGAAAAGCTGGAGCTGAAGAACCTCTCGGACGGTCATTCGCTTCCTGTCGTACTCAGCGACCTGCTCAGGAAGAAAGTACATCCCGTCACGCTCGGAAAACCGCCGTGACATTCCCGCATAGAACTCAGCAGCGGATAGTGGAACGGTTACGCCACGCTGAACGTGGAATGCGACCATGCGGTCGAAGAGTAAGAAATTCTGCCGTTCGGCGATAATCTCGGCTTGACCGTCCTTGAAAACAAAAACGGGAAGTTGTTTTAGATGCGTGCGGCTAAAGTCCCACACACCTTCTTCGGTCCCTGCAGTCAATCTGAAACGATCCTCAAGTCCCCCGTTGGGCTTGTAGGCAGATATGACCAGATCCTGGTCAACCGCGCCCGCCCTATTGACCGCATTGAAAGACCGCTGTTGCTTATCCAAGACGCGCACATCTGCGACAACCAAGCCGGATGATTCAATAGACTGCTGTATTGCACTCCAAACGGCATTCTGGCTATTGTGGAATTCGATGGTTATCCATCGCCCAGGTTTCAGAAGTCTGGAGTACTCCCTGAACGCTCCGAGCATCATGTGCGAATAAAAAGGCAGATCCTTCCTGTGCACATAATTCAGAACGCAATCTTCTTCGACGACGGTCCTCACTTTAAGCCAAGCCTCAAGAAACATATTGAGCTCGGCATACTGGAGCGACTCGCCGAATGGCGGGTCAGTGAAGATATAGTCCACGGTCCCACTGGGGATATTTCGCAAGTCAACGATGCTTTGAGTCGAGACGCAGCTTAGCCCCGGCTTTCTCACAGAAAGTGAGCGCAGCTTCTTGAGTTTGCGTCTCAGAACGTCGAAAACATTTCTTTCAAGGTGAAGTGACGGTGTAAAAAGCGTCCCGGACACGCCGCCGCCACCGCCAAAGTAGCCTTGCTTCCTGGATATGTAGTTGTTGATGGAGCCCAAACAAAACCTAAACAGTGAAGTGTGTCTATGTGTTGAAAGCTGTTGTTGCCACAAGGTTCCGTATGCGAATAGAGCTCTCTGCGTATACATGTGGCAAATGTGCGAAATGCCTGAGCCGTTGATAAGTTTGTTGGTTTGCCGCCCCGGGAAAAATTCGTCTGTGGGAATATTTGGCCAAGAGCGACCCTCAAAGCGAGACACGAGGCGTTTCCGTCCATCCTCCGTAATCGTTGTTTCATTGCGCGCCGATCCGGATTTGGTCGTTTCCTTTACGAGAGCAAGCGTCGGTACCCGCACCAGCTTCTTAAGAATCGGATCGAATCCTGTAGCAAACGAACGGTCAAGTTTGATGGCACGAGTTGTCTTCGAAGCAGCTTTACCGACCGTTGTCTTGCAATGCGGACAAGGAAATGACTCTTGAAGCTTGTCGTTCTTCAGCGCTGCTTCCCAGAAGACTAATTCGTGGCTGCAATTTGGACAAAGAAACACGTCTGACCACACCGCGCTCACGACCTGCCCCCCGGAAACGCCCGCATAAAGCCAATCCAGTTCCTTCTCAACCTTGGAAATGAGTTTCACGGCCTCATCTGTGAAAGATACGAGGGAGGAGAAGTCCGCATAGTTGCTTGCAATGAACGTCGCAACTGGAGAAAGATCCGAAAGGATAGCCCGGCGTCCTCCGACATGCGATATGCGATTACTCATGGAGTCCAGAATCGCACCATCGCTGCTGACTTGATATCCCATTGACTCCACGGCCTGCTTACTGCCACACAGCCGTGCCGCTACTCCAGCCATCCCCGTCCCGCAGAAACCGTCGAAAACGACATCGCCGGGCTCTGTGTAGTGCAGAATGTAGCGCATGATCGCCTTGTGCGGCACCTTGGTGTGGTAGGAATGGGCGTTGTAGATGGGGTCGTTCTTTCCTTCGCTCACGTCCGCCGCGAACGGCTCGCGGCTATAGGGCACCTTGGGATCGTAGGGCTTGCCGTAATGCTTGATGAAATCGCCAATGAACGGATTCGGGCAGGCGGTGTAATACGGCGGGTCCGAGAGCGCCAGAATGTCCTCGTCCGCGCCGATGGGGAAACCCTCTATCTTGCGGAACTCGGGGTCCTTCAGCTTTTCGCGGAGTTTGTCCAGGAAGTATTCTCTGCGCTTTTCATCGCTCGGGAACGTTATGCCGAGACACTCCACGGTCCTGTCCCGACCCACTTCATACTCGGTCTTGAAAAACTCGTCCGAGCCGGGATCGGCTGGCACAAGCTTCTCCTTGAAGAGACGCGGGCCGTCGTCGTTGTGTTTTGCCTTCGCCATAGGGTGCCTCGCTTACTCCAGAACAATGCTGACCTTGCCGGGGATCGAAATGGGACTTGAACCACGAATGGACGCGAATGAACACGAATGGGCGATATGGGGAGCTACACACGCGCGTATAGCGTTTATGCGCCAGGCGCATAAAGGGTGCATAACGCACATCAAAACAGCCTCTATACGCTCGGTTACACGCGCACGAACGCCGTACCCGCGCGCGCGCGCGCAACGGGGCGCAAAAAAGTAATCCATTGCCCTGTAGTAATATGCGCATGCTCCAAGCATGAACGCGGATGTTGAAACATGCGGTTTACGCGCGGTGAGCGTAAAATACGCGCGGATATGGGCCGTACGCATATCTTTCGCGCCCTTCTCGCCATCGAGCGCCCGCATGGCTTCATAAAAGCGGTTTATACACGAGTCTATACACGTGTGCATAGCTCTTATACAGGAAGTGTATAGACGGCGGTTATCGTGTATAGAAGGCATGTTTCTTCTCATTCTCTTTCTTCAATAACCCTTTGTCTGCCAATTTTTTGAGGAGATAGTAGGCTTGAGGGCCACTGACGCGACATAAGTCCATTACATCCGCTCGCTTGATACTCCCGTGCTTTTCGATGTAGTTGAGCACCATTTGCTCTTGCTGGATACGCGTAAAGCCGGCTTGGCGGATATATTCGGCCTTTTTGCCCGCCTTGCGGTATAGGTTGGCGCTGAGGGTATAGATGCGGCCGCGGCCGGTTCCATGCGGTTCCAGCAGTCCGGCTTCGGTCAGCTTCTCCAGGGTTGCTCGGACTGCGGCGTCCGGCTTCTGAACCGAAGGCACGAAATCCGCCGTGCCCAATCTGCGTTCCTCCCGCAACCGGGAGAGGATGATCAGAGAGTCAATGGGCAGGGCGCCGAGCTTGTCTTCCTGTTCCACCACCAGCCTGAGAAAGTCCAGATCGGCCGCCGCGTCCGCCATCCGCACAGACACCGTGGTGGCATTGGACATCGAATAATCCGGCGCCGGTCGTCCGTAGCGGAGCATGCCCTCGTAGATGCGGTCAATGCCGCGTCCTGTTCGCTCGGCCAGACCGATGCGCTTGATGATGTCGGCCAGCAGCGGATTGCGGGATCGCGGCTCGGCCACGAGCAGGTTGTCGAGCGTGACGCCGTCCACAAATCCACCTGGATTACTGATGGCCAGCCCATCGTCATCCAGACGCACATGCACCGCGCCGAGCCGACTGAAGTCGCGATGAACCAGCGCGTTGACAAAGGCTTCCCGAAAAGCTCGCCGGTCGAAGTTGGGCACGGGTACTCGGAAAAGGCCAACCTGCATTTCCTCTTCAGATACACGGGCGTTGAACAGCAAATCAACCGCCTCGAAGGTCTCCAGAATCGGTTTGCGGAAGAACTCGTTGGCCTTGACGTCCGTGCCGCGCAGCACCTGAAAAGCCACCTCGTAAGCCGGTATATGCGTCCGTATGGCATCCTCCGTGCCAAGAAGCAGCAGGCCGGCCACCGTCGGCCGCCGTCGGCCGTTGACGAGGCGGCAAAGGCCAAGGGCACTGTCCAATTCATCATCGGCCAAGGCGATCAAGGACTGATCGCCGCCATACTTTTTGATGCCATTACGGACTCGAAGTCTCTGCAAGGGATCGAATTGATCCGCGTCCATGCCCTCGATGGTCATGGCCGACGGATCAATCAGGCCGAGGGAGGATTGCCGTTCGATGAACTCGTGGGGATAGAACGGAACGGCCTCAGGTTTCCCATCCAGCTTGATGCGGCGACGCAACAGCAGGCCATCGGAGGTCGAAACCAATTGCCGGGACTTAGGAATCTGAATCCGGGCAATGGAATGGCCGTTTGCCACGGTGGATTCCACCCGGACGGAGATGGAAGGATTCGTCTTGTTGGCGATGAGCGACGGAATGCCGCTGACATTGGCATGGCTCGCATGCAGGCCGGTCACGGTTCCGTCATCCTCCACGCCCAGCAGCAGGTCGCCGCCCTCGGTGTTAGCCAAGGCAACCACCGCCGCCACCAAGTCGCGATCAGACAACACTTTGGCGTCGCTTTTGAATTCGACAGCCAGCGTTTCTCCTCTGGCAATCCATTCCTCCCATTCGTGTCTATTCGTGTCCATTCGTGGTTCCTACTCCAGTACGATCCGCACCTTGCCTGGCTCCTTTCCTCTGGTGAGCTGGTCCAGGTATTCATCGAAGCGCTTCTTCATCTCTGCGGGCGTCGCCGGGGAACCACCCGCCAGAATCGCAGCCCGAAGGTCGTCCATCTTGATCGACACCTTCGTCAGCCCCGACAGCGCTTCCTTCATCGCCTGGATGAAGTCCTGCGTCAGATCGTCAGGCAGAGCCTTCTTTT
>CAYWJE010000245.1:0-5526 GCA_964458525.1 uncultured Verrucomicrobiota bacterium | reverse complement strand
TATCGCCGAGGATAGCACTCAATGCGAAATCCCACGCTATTTCCGGAAGGACCATAAACATAGAAGCTGTAGGCCGCCATATCATGGCGGCATTCTTGGGTTGCGGGCAAGCCCGCGTTAACGTCTTGGAGTCGCCATGAAGAACATCGAATTTGACGGACTTGAAATCGGCCCGGGCCGGCCATGCGTGATCATCGCGGAAGCCGGGGTCAACCACAACGGCAGCGTTGACACAGCGCTTCGCATGGTGGATGCCGCCGCGGACTGCGGGGCGGACGCTGTCAAGTTCCAGTCATTCAAGACTGACGCGCTGATCACCCCCGGCGCGCCCAAATCGGAGTATCAGCTCAAAACAACGGCGCGGGAAGAGTCTCAGGGCGAGATGCTCAGGCGGCTGGAGCTGGACCGCGACGCGCACGAGCGCCTCTTCGCCCGCGCGCGGGAACGGGGGATCCGCTTTCTTTCATCACCATTCGACGAAGCCAGCGCCGACCTCCTCGAGGCCATTGGCGTGGGCGCATTTAAGCTCGCCTCCGGTGCAATTACCAATTTGCCGCTGCTGGAACATGTGGCGCACAAGCAGCTTCCTGTTATCCTTTCCACGGGCATGAGCAAACTCGAGGAGGTGGAGGACGCCATGCGCGTATTAAAGCGGGTCGGCAATGACCAGGTCGCCCTGCTCCACTGCGTTTCAAACTACCCGGCCAGGCCCGAGGACTGCAACCTGCGCGCCATGCGCGCGCTGGAACTAGCATTCGACGCGCCGGTCGGTTTCTCTGATCACACGATGGGAGTCGAGGCCGCGCTTGCCGCGGTGGCACTGGGCGCGTGCATCATAGAGAAACATTTCACGCTCGATCGCTCCATGCCCGGGCCGGATCACGCGGCGTCCGTCGAGCCGGACGGGCTCCGCGCGCTCATTGCCGGCGCGAGGACGGTCCAGGCAGCGCTCGGAGACGGTTGCAAGAAGCCGATGGAGCGCGAAAGCGAAAATCGCGCCACAGGAAGGGTGAGCCTGGTAGCACGCGAGGCCATACCGGCCGGAACGGTTCTGACACGCGATCACCTCTGCTGCAAGAGGCCCGGCTCCGGGATATCGCCAATGATGCTGGAGAAAATTATCGGGCGGCGGACTCGCACGGAGATCGAAATGGATAGTCTGCTTGAATGGAGTCAACTGGAATGAGAGTTCTCGTGGAAGCCGTGGGAAGTCCGATATGGGGGCCGCTGCTGCCCCGGCTGCGGGAGGCAGCCGATTTTATAGTCGGCGCCGACGTAGATCCCTACGCGTGGGGCTTGTACCGCGTTGACTGCGGCGCGCTCGTTCCATGCTACTCCGAGACGGGCGCGTGGGAGGCGCTTTCGCGCCTCTGCGAGGAGAATCGCGTGGACCTCGTGATTCCATCTATCAACGAGGGTCTTGAGGGTTGGGCCGGACGAAAAGGCGATTTCGAAAAGCGCGGCGTCCGCGTGCTCCTGTCCGACCTTGAAACTATAAGAATCTGCGCAGACAAGTGGAAGACTTTTCAGTTCTTCAAGCGAAGCGGGATCCCCACTGCGGCCACCTCGCTCGGTCCGGATTACGATCTTCTCAAGCCCCGCGTCGGCCGCGGCGGGGTGGGAATAAGGCGCGTCGCGCCCGGCGAGCTAGACGGGTTTGATATGACCGGATGCGTGACGCAGGAGTTCCTCGACGGGCAGGAATATTCCATTGACGCGTTTTGCGGAATGGACGGCCAACCGGTCTGCGTGGTGGTCCGCGAGCGGCTTGTGGTCGAGTCGGGCGTGTCCGTGCGCGGCAGGGTCGTGGCGCATCCGGAGATCGAGCGGGAAGCGAGAAGGACGCTTGCCGCAATGAAATTTTCCGGGCCCGTGAACATGCAGTGTTTTCTCACTGGGAAAGGCGTGTTTTTCACCGAGATCAACCCGCGGATTGCCGGGGGGCTTTCCCTTTCCATGGCGGCCACCGGCAACTGGTTCATATGGGCGCGCGATATGTTGTTCAAGGACGCAGTCATTCCGCAGTGCAAGGTCCAGACCGGGCTGGTCATGATGCGGCACCACGAAGACGTGATAATCCATGAGGACGAAAGAATTGGGCGAACGCATTGATGCGGTGATATTTGATCTCGACGACACGCTGTACGAGCATGCCTCGTTCGTGCGCGGCGCCTATCGCGACGTGGCGCTGGCATTCGAAGCCGAGACGGGGCTCTCTGCTGCCGCGTTCGAATCAGAGGCATGGCGGGAGTACGAGCTGGGTGGCAGCCGGGACAACGGGATTTTTTCTCGATTATTGAAGAAGAGTTCCGTATATTCCGAGAAGCTGGAATATCGGCTCGTGGCAGCATACCGCACCCATTCGCCGTCCATAGGCTTGTACCCCGGCGTGGCCCAGGGCCTGGACGCGCTGCGGACAGAAGGTGTGAAGCTCGGGTTGCTCACCGACGGCAGAGGCGAGGTTCAACATCGCAAAATACTGGCGCTCGGACTGCTGGATGCGTTCGATGCCATCGTCATCACGGGCGAACCGGGCGCTTCCCGGGCCAAGCCGGCGCTGGACGGCTTTGCGGCCGTGATGGAGAAGCTCGACACAGCGATGGGTCAAGCCTTGATGATCGGCGACGATCCGCGAACCGATGTCGCGGGCGCACTCGCTGCCGGGATCCGGGTTCTCAGGGTCCGGCAGGGTCAGTACGCCGCGGAGCCCGCACCCGGCGTCGAGGCCGAGTTCACCTGCGCGGCGGATGCGATAAAATGGGTGATGGCGGAAAGAAGAAGGCAATGACATTAAAGCGCAAGATACTGGCAATGACCGGAATCAGATCCGAATACGGCATAATTTCTCCTGTCCTCGAAGCGATCCGCGCACACCCGGCGCTCGAACTGGAGGTGTTCGTCACCGGCGCGCACTGCGCCGATTCTTTAGGCAGCACCGGGGATCTGATTGAGAAGGACGGATTCGTCGTGGCTGATCGCGTCGAAAGCCTGCTGAACTCGAACACGCTTGCCGGCAGGGCGCGTTCGCTTGCAATCGAGATGCTCGGTCTCACGCAGACAATGGCGCGGGCCCGCCCCGATTTCCTGCTTGTCGCCGGGGACCGTGAGGAATCAATCGCCGCTGCCCTTTGCGGCGCTTACATGAACACACCAACCGCGCACCTGTGCGGAGGCGACGTGGCAGTGGGCAATGTGGACGATTCCGTGCGCCACGCCGTTTCGAAACTGGCCCACATCCATTTCCCGATGAGCAAGCGCAGCGCGGAGCGGCTCGAGAGAATGGGTGAGCAGCCCTGGAGGATACACCTGGCGGGCAATCCCGCGCTCGACCGGCTCATTGCAACCCCTTCCCTTTCCACGGCGGAACTCGGACAAAGATTGGGCATGGATTTAGCGCGTCGTCCGCTGCTCGTGGTTCTCCAGCACGTGCTGAGCTCGGAGGTTGACGCAGCCTTCGCCCAGATGTCAACAACGCTCGATGCCGTGGCCGAACTGGGACATCAGTCCGTGGTGATATATCCCAATTCGGACGCCGGCAGCCTTGGAATCATCAAGGCGATAGAGAAGAAGCTGCCGTCCATGCCAAACACCCGGTCGTTCCGTAATCTGCCGCAGGCTGAATTCGTGAATCTCATGCGCAGCGCGGACGTGCTGATCGGCAATTCGAGCATGGGCGTGCTCGAGGCTCCCACCCTCAAGCTGCCCGTGGTCAATATCGGCAACCGCCAGAAGAGCCGCGAACATGCGGACAACATCATCTTTGTTCAGCATGACGTGAAGGAAATATGCGGGGCCGTCAATCGCGCGCTCACCGACCCGGAGTTCAGGCGGCAGGTCGAGGAGCTCAAGAGCCCGTTCGGCGACGGACATGCCGCGCCGAGAATAGCAAACATCCTGGCGGAAACTGAGATCACCGACGCGCTTATCAATAAGGAGTTCATAGGCTGATATGAGCGATATACTGGTCATATCCGCGCATCCGGACGACGAGACGCTCGGGTGCGGGGGCACACTGCTCAAGCACCGCTCCGCCGGAGACAGGCTTTACTGGCTGGTGGCCACCTGCGCCTATGAGCCGGAATGGACGCGCGCGACTATCCGGAAAAAGGCGCGGGAAGTTGACGCCGTCGCCGCCGCATACGGCATGCGAAAGGTGCACCGCCTCGGACTGCCGACCGCGAAGCTGGACACGGTCCCGCGCGGCAAGCTGATAGGAGAGATAAAAAAGGTGGTTGACGCTGTGCGGCCCGAGCTCGTCTACATTGTACATGAGGGCGATGTTCACGATGATCACCGCATCGTGTTCGCCGCCGCGATGTCAGCTATGAAACCGTCGCGCATGAAGAATATCGGGCTGCGCAGGATTCTCTCCTACGAAACGCTCTCATCAACCGAGGCAGCGCCGGCGCGCAGGAAGACGGCCTTTCTTCCCGTGATCTTCAGCGACATCAGCGCGACGATGAAGAAAAAACTCGAGATCATGCGGCTGTACAGGTCCGAGATGCAGCCGGGCGCCATGCCGCGCGGCATTTCCGCCATCCGCGCCCTAGCGCGCTACCGCGGAGCCACCATTGGGGTTGAATACGCGGAGGCGTTTATACTGGTGAGGGAGTTGACGTGAGGTTCGGGCCGCCAAATCAAGACAGTTATCGCGCAGAGGCGCTGAGGCGCAGAGCAATTGCAATTTGTTTGCATTATGCTTTCAGGTTTAACGCTTTCCCACTCTGCGCCTCAGCGCCTCTGCGCGAGATTATTCCCTGATTTCTATGGGATGGTACCGGAGTAGTTTTATGAAGAAACAACCGAAAACCAGAATTGTCGGAATCGGCGCGGGCGGGCACGCGAAGGTGATGCTGGATATCGTCCGGATGCGGGAGCGCTTCGAGGTGGTCGGCCTGGTTGACCGCGATCCCGGCCGACACGGCAGCGAAGTCGGAGGCGCGCGGGTCCTTGGCGATGACATACTGCTTCCCGATTTGCTGAGGCAGGGCGTGACGACTGCCTTCATAGGAATAGGCGGGGTGGGCGACATGGCGCCCCGGCGTCTGGCCTATGAACACGTCGCAGGTCTTGGTTTTGAAATAGCGGACGTCATTCATCCGCGTGCGTTTATTTCCGAAAGCGTGGAGAAAGGACGCGGCGTCACCATAATGGCCGCTGTGGTGGTCAATGCCGGCGCGAAACTTGGTGAAAATATTATCTTGAATTCCGGTTCCATTATAGAGCATGATTGCGTTATTGAAGATCATGCGCACGTCGCGCCCGGGGCAGTCCTGGCCGGATCTGTCAAGGTGGGCGAAGCCGCGTTCATCGGCGCGGGCGCGGTGATCAGGCAGGGCGTAATCATCGGGGCGCGCGCCGTCGTTGGCGCCGGCGCTGTTGTGGTTAAGGACGTAGCGCCCGATACGACGGTCATCGGCTGTCCCGCCGCTCCAAGGCGGACAGGCTGAACATAATCTTTTTTCGATCAGGGGGCGGTAGCTCAGTTGGTAGAGCATCACGTTCGCAACGTGGGGGTCGGGAGTT
>CAYWJE010000244.1:0-5556 GCA_964458525.1 uncultured Verrucomicrobiota bacterium | reverse complement strand
ATGTCTCATCGAGGCGTGGCTACAGGCGATGGGCAACGAATCGCAGATGCGCCCTGACGCAACTCAGCAAGGCAAGAAAAAAAACGCGCCGGGTCCTCCAGGACCCGGCGCGTTCCATAACCAGGCAGCACACAAGAGCGTTCAGCCAACGGCCAGTTTTTTGGCCAGGTCGGCAGCCGATGCCGCATCAGGTGCATATCCGTCCGCCCCGATCTCATCGGCAAACGCCTGAGTGACCGGCGCGCCGCCAATCATGACCTTGATCTTGCCGACCATGTTGGCGGTCTTCAACGCGTCAACAACCGCCTTCATGCTCGTCATGGTCGTGGTGAGCAGCGCGGAGGCGCCGATCAGCGTGGCATTGTTTTCCTTTGCCAGCTCGACCATCTTCTCGGGCTCGACGTTAATCCCGGCATCAACCACCGTGAAGCCCGCGCCCTCGAGCATCATGCCGACGAGGTTCTTGCCGATGTCGTGCAGATCGCCCTTCACCGTGCCAATCACGACGGTTCCGACCGGCTTCACGCCCGCATCAACGAGCAATGGCTTCAGCAGCACCATGCCCGCCTTCATGGCGCGCGCAGCAATGAGCACCTCGGGCACATAAGCCTCGTTCTTCTTGAACCGCTCGCCTATGATGCTCATGCCCTTCAGCAGTCCCTCGTTTAAGATGTCGGCCGGCGCGACCTTCTCATCAATCGCCTTCTGCACGAGAGCCTTCACATCGTTCGCCTTGCCCTTCATCAGGTTCTCGGAAATCTCGTTCAAGATGCTCATCCGTTCCATCCTCCCGCATGTTTTACCAGGCATCCGACCCAACGACAATCCGCCGCCGCGAAAGCCCTCACTTTGACCGGCCCGCACCGGCGGACACCTGTCACGAATCAAATAATCGCGCACAAGTTTACCATCAACCGGAATTAAATATAGACAGAAAGAGTTCATTTATATAATACTCTTGCTGATTTTAATGAAAAGAATGATCAATCATTGAATATTTCATCCTTTGTCGTCATTTCCATATAATGTTAATGCTGACTGATGATCCATATGACAGGACTGTCACAACGCACGATTACCGATGTCTGCAGGACGTATCGCAAGCAGTATGGACTTTCCGCGCGCCTGATTTCGGTCAACGGCCAGCTATCCGAGCCACACGGGCGGATCGAAACGCTCTTCTCCCTGAAGTCGGCCGCACAGATGAATGCCTACAGTCTGCAGGAAGCCGTGCACTGGGGAGAGCCATACATCTTCTGCTGGGCGCCGCGCGTGCTCAGCTGGGTGGCGGCGATAGTGGACGAGCGGGTCGTCGGGGGCGGCATCGTGAGCAGTCCGGTGATATCGGCGCAGGGCTCGCCGGATTCCGCTTCGGACGGGGAGTTTCAGGCTGGTCATGAAGGATTGGTTCACGGGCTCACGGACCGTGGCATGTCGCGCGCAATGGCTGGCGAGTATCTCAAGAGTCTCCCGGTGTGGAGCGCCGCGCGCATTCGCGAGGCTGCGGTCTTTCTTCAGGATACATTCTACCAGGTCAGCGGATGGAAGCCCGTTCTTCTGGATGAAAATCGGGTAAAAGCCCTGCAGCAGCGTCAAATAGCCGATGCCATAGAGAAGCAGAAGAAGCAGGGCCAGTCCGCCTACCCCATTGATAAGGAGAGAATGCTGCTTTCCCTGATCAAGGTGGGCGACCAGAACGGGGCGCGGCGCCTCCTTAACGAGATGCTTGCCGCCATGTTTCTTTTCTCGCCGAGACTGCCCCTGCTTCGCGCGAGGGCCATAGAGATGATGGGCTACCTCACCCGTGCCGCCGTTGAGGACTGTCATCTAATGGAGCCGCTGATCGAGAGGAACCATCAGTGGATGCACCAGCTCATTCGCGCCCCCGATTTCGAGACGCTTTCGCACGTTTTGATGCAGGCGCTGGATGATTTCATGGAGGGCATCTACGCCCACGGCTTCAACTGCTACAACCCCAAGGCGAGCCGGGCGCTCGATTTCATTTCGCGCAATTACACCGGGAACATGAGCCTGGACGACCTCGCCAGGGAAATGGGGCTCAGTAAATTCCGCGTGAGCCACCTCGTGAAAGCGCACACCGGCAAGAGCGTTCTGCAGCATGTGATGCGGCTCAGGGTCAAGAAGGCGCAGCAGTTGCTGGAACGAACCTCGATGCCTTGCGCCCAGGTGGCGGCCGAAACAGGCTTCTGCGACCAGAGCTACTTCATCAAGCAGTTCAAGCGCATCGCCGGAACAACTCCCGTGAAATACCGGCACGCCAAGCTGTCCCCATCGCCTGAAGCCGCGCCAGCCTGACATGACTCTGTTCTCACCATGAAAGAAGACATGGCAGAGATCAACTGCCGGATTCGGGCTTAATGCATTTCGGCATTGCAGGAACCAAGTCCGCCGCGCAGGAAGTTGAACTGCACGTTCGGGTGATCCGCGAGTAGCGACATGGGCACTGCCGAATCGGGGACACGCTTGGAAATCATAAGCGTTGTCAATCGCATCCCGAACGGATTATCATGGTTGCCCGCCTGCCAGATTGATACTTTTTCGGCCTTCCAGGTCTCGACCGGTCCGACGGTCAACGCCTGCGTGGGAACAAGGAAGACCTGGCCGCCGCCCGAGGTCCGAGCGTTCTGCACAAGCGTGATGGGATGCAGGTCCACGGCCCTCGTTGCGAGCTTCCGGTACTCAGCCGGCGAAGGAGGATTGTTCTTGTACTTGCCGCTTCGCTTCGGCGGGTCATTGAAGGCCCAGTGCTTCACCTCGCCCTGCCCGCCCTGCATGACAACGCACCGCGCGGTGTCATAGCTCTTCCTGTATTCGCGAGTATCCGCCTCAGGAAAATGGATATTTTCCTTGCGGAGACGCAGTTCCTTCCTGATCCTGTTGAAGCACAGCTCCATGTCCGCCCGCGCGAAGGATAGCGGATGGTTGTAAGGCACTTCCCTGCCGTTGAGCAGCCACTCGTCCATGCCCCAGAATACGGCGTTCTCGAGGTTCAGGTTGAGCTCGTTGACCAGGCGCGCGACGAGCGGCAGCTGCTCCGTGGGCCCGATGGGTCCGCAGATGCCCGCCGGGTTAGCCGGTGTCGCCTGCTTCCACGCATTGATGTATTCCAGCGCCTCGGCCAGGTAAAAATCCTCCAGCGTATCGTAGAACACGATCTTGAAGCCAGGGCGAGAAAGTTTTTCGATATCCTTCAGTCCAAGTCTTGCCGCATCCTTCAGTATATCCTCGTTTAAGGTCGTGTAATCCCACCATTCCGGCGCCACCTTGCTCAATGCCCTTGCCATTTTCCTTCCTCCTTAATTTGATTTCTGCAACTATGAACCGTGAACGGGTACTTAAATTTTAACAGTTCCCCTTCACGTTCTTCAAGCTCTTAATGGTGAAACACTTCTGCTTCAATGATTCAATCGCCCGAGTCAAATGCTGCGGCCATCGCCCTGCGTCCCTGACGAATGGCCTCGTCGGCCTTATGAAACTCCATGAAGCCGAGATGCCCCACCAGTGGCTGAATCAGGAGATCAGGCGGATCAACCTTCAAACGCGCATCGGCAATCTGGGCCTCAACTATGCGGATCGAACTTCCCAGCACCTCGAAGATGTTCGGAAGCACGTTCTGTTTCATCAGCTGCCGGATATAGGAACGTGCCGATTCATCAAGTTCATCGAACTTCCGCCTCACGTTCTGTAAAATATTGTTCACGAGGTCATCTTCCCTCTGCGGACCGGCACGCCGGATTTTCGGTTCACGCTGCTCTTCATCCGCTTCATCCGGCGCATCACCAGCGTCGAGATGAGTGACGTCCACCGCGATCACGAAATCAGCACCCAGCCCGCGGGCCGCGTTGACCGGCACCGGGTTGACCAGTCCGCCGTCAACCAGAACTCGGCCTTTCATGGTGACGGGCGTGAATATGCCGGGTATAGCTATGCTCGCGCGCACCGCTTCAAGCACATCGCCCTCCCCAATGACCACATCTGCGCCGGATGACAAGTCCGTGGCGACGGCGCAGAACGGTATTGCCAAATCGGAAATCTTCGAAAGTTCCACGAAGCGGCGCACGAAAGAGACTATTCTCGTTCCGTCTATCAGGCCCGAGCGCGGAAACGAGACCTCAAAAAAGTGATATAGAACCTGCTGCCAATCCAGATCGCGGGCGACCTCCGCGAAAACGCCCAGCTTGCCGGCCGCGTGAACGGCTCCGACCACCGCCCCAATGCTCGTGCCGGCTATGCAATCTATCTTGATGCCCCTGGCGAGCAGCTCCTCGATCACGCCGATGTGGGCAAAGCCGCGGGCCGAGCCGCTGCCCAGCGCCAGCCCCACCCTGCCCGGAATGCGCGAAGAACTCTTTTTGTCCGGGAAACGATGACCGAAGATTTTCATTGCGCGGCGTCCGTCTTCTTTATCTTCTCCACGATTGCGGAGTCAGCCTGATCATAGATCTCACGAATCATGGGATCGGAAAAGCGGTACACGCGATCCTCGAAGGAGGTCGAATCCAGGCGGGCAAAGAGCTTCTGCCCGGCACATTTGAGATCCTTGCCGTAGATATGAAAGGAATCCGCCTGCCAATTGAGCCGGCCTATCCTCGTGTCGCGTCCCGACCGGGCCGCGATCTGGGCGGCGATGATGTTTCTGTTGAACTGCACAAATCCGAACATGTTCATAAAGTTGGCGCCCCACGCGTCGTTGCTGCGGAAGCGGACATTGCAGTTCAGCCAGCCCACACCGTCCTCATCCTCTAGAATCCTGTACCAGAGCGACTGGAGGCAGGGCGGGTCGTAGCAGTCGAGATCAATATTCGGCATCCAGGTGATCATCTGCGCCTGGCGCGAGAACGGCTGCTCAACGAGCTTGTTGATAACCGCCTCCACCTGGTCAACCGTGAACGCGCCTGCGGACACGGGTTGTTCGTCCCTCAGTTCCTGCCACGCGCCGTACCGTTGCAGACGCCCGTGATATGTGTATTCCCAACGGGTATCCGAGGGATCGTTCATATTTTTGACCCAGTGGTCCTTGACGCCCTCGATTTCGAGCACGTACTCCCGCAAGTCCTCGATCCCGCCTGGAAACGCCTTGTGAATCATTGGTTCGGACAGGGGATCGAGAACGGTGATGTTCATGGTGCAATCCAGGCTGAGCGGGTCGCCGGGCTTGTCATATTGGGTGTGAAGGCGGATGCCGCCCTCGTAGAGCGCGATCAAGGCTCTTTCGTATGCCTCTGCCAGTGATTGGCCTGTCACCGAAAGCACGGGAATATTCTTCATCATCGCTCCTGCCGAGTGCCATGCCTCGCCGTGCCGCACCAGCGCGAGGCGGCATCCGGGCAGAATAATCTGGTCAAATAATATATTTTTCACCTTACCGTCAGCTCGCGGGAAAAGCAAGAGATTAGTGGCAACTCAAATCACATGGAATCAGAATTGAGGTATACGTAAAAACATGTTGACAAGCAGCCCTGAAGCGAATAGTGTAACATAGAATGCGAGAGAACTTATAACCGGCCACTGAAAAAGTGTGTCAAGAAAAAAGAT
>CAYWJE010000243.1:0-5578 GCA_964458525.1 uncultured Verrucomicrobiota bacterium | reverse complement strand
TATGCCCATGCCAGCGTTGTATACTCGCAGCACTTGGGATAAAACGCTATTCGTTCGATATAGACTGAGCGAGTGTCGCTGATAACCGCTCATGAATGAGGCTGGCTTTCCGGAATGATCTTAAAATTTGAGAGTAAGTCAGGTTTAAGAGGTGGGTAGAGAGATAATGGATCGGCAAAATGCACGTCTGCATTGATCCGCTGTGAGTCAGCGAATGCACTTGTTGAGACTGCGATAAGTGATGCATTTTGCCGGCTTGCGCAATGGATTAACAGGATAAGAAGAAATCCCGTCATCCTGGTTATCCTGTCCCTCTTTTTGGGTTGCCTGCCCGCAGTGCTTACGCACAAGCGTTGTAGGCGGGCGGGGTTGCGCCCGCGTTAGTGGAGATAAAAAAACCATGATCAAATTCAAGGATAGAATATCAACAAGCCTTAACGGGACATGGCGATTCAACTTCAGCGAAAGCCACGAGTGGGCCGACGAAGATATCAGCCGGATCGCCTGTGATGATGTTATTGCCGTGCCGTCGGCTTTCGATGCGATGCCCGCCTATAACGGAAAGCGCGGGGTCGGATTCTATCGAAGGGAAATAGAGATACCGCCGGGCCGAAGGGCGCGCATCCGCTTCAACGCGGTCGGCATGTACGCCAGGGTGTTCGTGGACGGCGAAAAGCTGGGCGAGCAGTACGCCGCCTACACGCCCTTCAGCGTGGATGTTCCGGCCTCCAGCTGCGGCCGCAGGGACCTGGTCGTGATGGCATGCAACCGGTTTGATTACAAAATCTACCCGCTGCATGAAATTTATTTCGATTTCTACGCATATGGCGGAATATTCAGAGACGTGGAGCTTGTCCTGCTCCCGGATGGTGATCTGGTCGAATGGGTGGGAGTGGACACTCTCGATTTTCGCAGCGGCGCTATCAGCGTCAGGGTGCGCTCTGCCACCGACAGTAAAACATTTTCGCTTGCCATGGATAACGGAAGTCCGCAGGAATACACCGCAGAGCCCCTGGCCGATAATGAATTCCGCATTGAAACGCGGCTGAAGGAATTCACGCCCTGGTCGCCGGCCAGTCCGGAGCTGCATTCGCTGGTAATAAGCAACGGCTACGATTCCGCGGCCGCGCGTTTCGGAGTGCGGCAGGTTTCCACTGATGGCGGAAAAATCCTCCTGAACGGCAGCCCGGTTAAGTTGCTGGGCTATTGCCGGCACGAGGCCCACCCGCAGTACGGCCCAGCACTCCCGCCGGCCCAGCTTCATGCCGATCTCCAGATGCTCCGCGATCTCGGCTGCAATTTCATCCGCGGCTCCCACTACCAGCAGGATCCGCGATTCCTCGACCTATGCGACGAAAAAGGATTTCTGGTCTTCGAGGAGGCCCTGGCATGGGGACAGAACACTCAGCATTTCACCGATCCCCGTTTCATCACCGCTCAGGTTGCCCAACTCACCGCGATGATAGAGACAGGCTATAATCATCCGTCCGTTATCATCAGAGGCTTCCTGAACGAGGGTGCCAGCGATAAGCAGGAATCAGCCGAATGCTACCGGACTCTGGCGGAAGTTGTGAGAAGGAAGGATCCGCACAGGCTCCTCTCCTACGCCAGCAACCGAGAAATCAACGATCTCTTCCTGCACCTTGTTGATGTCGTCAGCTTGAACAGCTATCCCGGCTGGTATGCGAAGAACCGGGACAATGAAAGGCCGCTCGACGAGATAGCACCCAGACTGCAGCGCAACATCGAGGGACTGCGCCAGCTCGGATTGGGCGACAAACCCTACCTCATCTCCGAAATAGGTGCAGGTGCCATCTACGGCTGGCGCGACCCGATCTGCGCGCACTGGTCGGAGGAATATCAGCGCGACTATCTTGAGATCGTCTGCCGCGAAGTGGTAACAAACGAGGCAATTGCCGGAGTCGCCCTCTGGCAGTTCTGCGACTGCCGCACCTACCGCGGCTCCTGTGCGCTCGGGCGCCCCCGCGCGTTCAACAACAAGGGCACCCTCGACGAATACCGCCGTCCAAAGTTGGCCTACGACGCGGTAAAGAAGATATTCAGGGCAGCTTCGGGTTAGCCTGTTAAGTCAAAGCGATCCTGCTCCCACTTGCGGACGCATTAATCGTAGGCCGCAGGTGCGTAAGCTCGCCAGAATTGTCACCTTCCGGGAGATCTGTCGGGATCGTTTTCTTTTTTTGCGCCAACGAAAGATTAGTGACCCATAGTGATTATTTCCGCATCGAGCTATGTTCACACTTGTTTAAGTGTGAACATGAATATCAAGCAAGAACAGCAAGCGTGTATAGTCTCGGGCTCATGGCGATTTGCGATTGGCAAGGTTCGGCGTGACGCAAACTATGAGTCCGGAAGACGAATACCGGAAAGGGTATAGGTTATCGCTAAAATGCCACCGGATTTCATGCGTGAAATAATCCGAACCATGGCAGCACGAATGACATTCTGATATTCTGCAGAATGTTGAGGGCGTGTTGCCCAAATCGAGATTCCTCGACTTCGCTCGGAATGACACACTTGACACCCTCGCTTTTCCTAAGAAATTGTCATGCTGAGACTGCGAAGCATCTCGCCGAAGGCGCGTTTTCGATTTGGGCAACACGCCGTTGAAATGCAATAATTCAACCTGAAGCGGGGCGGACGCGGCTGCCGGCCTTGATTTCAGCAGGCGGCGCGACGACGATTTCGTCGCCTTCAGCAAGTCCTTCCAGTATTTCCGCATGGCTGTGATTGGTAATCCCAGTTTTAACTTCTGCCGGGTGCGCCCTGCCTTTGCGTACTACGAAAGTCTTCCACTTGCCCGCGGCATCGCGGAAGAGCGCAGCTATCGGTATCACGAGCGCCTGCTCCCGTTTATCGGTCTCGATCCGAACCCGAACACGATAACCCACGCCAAGGTTCCGTTCCGCTTGCGCCTCAGCGCCCTCGGCTTTGAAAGCTATTATCACCGGCACACGCTGCTCTTCGACACCAAGCGACGACACCTTGGTGAATCCAGCAGGATTGACCCGCGCCACCATCCCGGCCAGCGGTTCAGACCCGGTAGCGATAACGATCTCTACCTTCTGGCCGGGCCGAACCCGCGTGGCTTCGTCGGATAGAACATCAGCCGTGACCTGCAGCTCAGCCATGGCGCCGAGGTCGAGAAGTTGAGCACCTGGCATGAGAACCTGGCCGCCGGCGACATACCTCTTCAGGACCACGCCATTTATGGGGCTAGCGATCTCCGTGCGCACGAGGTAGCGCCCGAGATAGACCGGCATGAGATTCAGCGCGGCCGAAAACGCCTGCATGGCGTGGTAATTCAGATTGTCGGACTGGTAATCAATTTCCGTTGTTATGGTCTCGGTCTTCGCAATCTTGAAATCCTGCTCACTTACCTGCTGATTAGCAAAAAGCTTTGCCTGGGCTTCGACGGTCCATTTCTTGAGCTGCATGTTCGCTTCGCTGGCCGCGATCTTCGCCTTAGCCGAATCAACGGCGCTCGAGAAGGCCGCGATACAATGCTGCGCCTCAAGGAGCGCGGTTTGGAGATTAGCAGCGTTGATTCTCGCGACAACCTGACCCTGGGTGACCGAACTTCCCTCCGCCAGATCTATAGGTAACACGTCCCCAAACAACGGCATGGTAATCGCGTGCGTGACCGGAAGCGAGGTCACCGCCCGCTCCTCCACGCACGCTGAAATCGGCGCCTTGACGACAACAGCCTTGTCCACGGGCAAGGCACCACCCCGGACAAGGATTGCTACTGCTCCGGCAATGACTATCACCGCGACCACTATTACTTTTGTCATAGAAACTTTCTTCGTCTGCATATGCGCGCCTCCTTGTCGTTATTCTTTCATGCTCAAGGCCTCCTGCCAGGCCAGCCGCACAATATTGCGCTGCACCACGGCGTGAGCGGCAAGTACAAAACACACGGAAAGGCCCATGGTCCACAACCACGTGGACGACTTGACCACCGCCTGCATGCTATAAGCGTCGTTGCAGTACTGGGCTATCATCATCCTCAGCATGGCGAGCCCCAGCGGAAGGCCGATAACAGCACCAAAGATGTTGATCAGCATGTTCTCGCGGAGAAATATCGCGCCAACCTCGGAGGGATTGTAGCCAAGAACGCGGAACGTGGCTATTTCCCGCTGCCGCTCGGTTATGGCTATCAAGGATCCATTCAGAATGGACCATTCAGTCGTGACACCTTGCGCACCCCGCGCAGCGTTCCGAGCACAGCAAAGATCAGCGCTATGGCCATTGACAGGAGGAACAGGCCCGGGCGGAACTCGTTCACAAGCCGTGGGAATTCAAAAAACCCGCGATAAAGCCCGGTCATGGCTGACGAAATCCACCAGCCCAGCAGGTTGCCGGCCAGCCCGCCGCATCCTCCAACCACCAGCCCGTACTGGATAAAATGCACGAATATGTCCCGGTTGCCGCACCCCAGCGCTTTCAGGGTTCCTATGATAACGCGCTGCTGCTCCGCAAGACGGGTCATCAGAACATTCAGTACGAGCGCCGCCACGGCGAGGAACGCGAGAGGTAGCATTGTCGCCATGGTCTGAACGCCGTTCAGTTCGGAGTTAAGCGTGAGGTTGGAAAACTGCTGGGAGAGAGGGGTAACGGCATAGACACCGTAAGGCGACAATCTGCTCTCCGCCTCCTTCAGGATTGCCGCCTTCCGCGCCTCTCCCACGTCAGCGAGTTTCAGCGCCACGTTGTTGGCAGCGCCATGAAACCCGAACACTTCCTCGGCGTATTCCCGCTTGAGATAGAACACACCGTATTGGAGCGGGTTCTCCACGATGCTGCCGGGCGGCGCCTGGTAGATATGCTCCGCGCTTATGGCAGTGCCGACAATCAGCAGCGGCCGCCGCTGCCCGTTGAGAAGCAGCGTGAGCGACATGCCCGGCTCAAGGCACCGCGCCTTTGCGAACTTGTCGGACACGATCACCTCTTCCATGGAGGCCGGGGTGAAATAGCCGCCGCGCCTGTTGGCTCGTCACAGAGCATGATCTTCGGGTTCTTGGCCAGGGCACGGGCAATGGCAACCCGCTACTGCTGGCCACCAGACATCTGCGCGGGAAAATGATCCATCCGGTCCTCCAGCCCCACGCGCGCAAGCGCCTCGCCGGGATCCATTCCACCACCCGCTATGGCGGTGGAGACCTCCACGTTTTCACGGGCGGTCAGTGTGGGCACAAGATTATAGAACTGGAAAACGAACCCTACGTTTTCGCGCCGGTAGGCCGTGAGCTGCGCGTCGTTCATGGACTCGATATGCTGATCCTCGAACAGCACCTCGCCGCTTGTCGGCCTGTCAATCCCACCGATGATATTGAGCAGTGTGCTTTTGCCGGACCCGGACGCGCCGAGGATCACCGTGAGGGCGCCTGTTTGGATGCGGCAATCAATCCCGCGAAGCACCGGCACATCCACTTCGCCCATGCGGTAGGTCTTGTGGACATCTTCCAGCCGGATCACGCACCTGGCTTCCTGTTTTTCCCCAGTTTCCAAGGATAACCTTCGCTTCGCTCGGTTGCCTTTCGGAGAAGAAAGTTTGCCA
>CAYWJE010000242.1:0-5596 GCA_964458525.1 uncultured Verrucomicrobiota bacterium | reverse complement strand
GCCCCGATTTGTGGAGCCGGCGGTCCCCGCCGGCTCCGGGACAATGGCTATTTTGCATCTGTTTCAATGAGTTAAATATGTTCTCAGAGACTAGTGTGACGCGGGATATAGATCGAAAACGCAGTTCCACTTCTGACCTCACTTGTGACGTTGATAAAGCCCCCGCTCTGCTTGACTATTCCGTATACCGTTGCAAGCCCAAGTCCAGTGCCGCCGCTGTTCTTCTTCGTGGTGAAGAAAGGCTCATAAATCTTATCCATCACGTCCCTGCTCATACCCATTCCGTCATCGCTCACGGTGAGCATTACGAAATCGCCTGGCGCGGCGCCAAAGCAGGTCTTGCATGATTCGGCATCAAACGTGGCGAGGCTCGTGGAAATTATGATCTTGCCGGTGTCCTTGATGGCGTCCCGCGCGTTGGCGCACAGGTTGGTGATCAGTTGGTCCACCTGGGCCGGGTCCATCTTCACGTTCCATGGCTCGGCGCCGGGCAGCCATGAGATGTGCGCCCTTTTTCCGGCAAGCTGCCGCAGCATTGAAAGCATTTCGCTTATCGTCTTGTCGAGATTGAGCACTTTCGGGGTGATTGAAAGTTCGCGGGCAAAGGCAAGCAGCTGGTGCGTTATTTTAGATGAACGCATCGCCGCGTTGGAAACTTCCTTGAGTTCGTCAAGTGGAGGCTGGTTGGCCTTTATTTTTCTGATGGCGATTCCCGCGAAGCCCAGTATCACGCTCAGCATGTTGTTGAAATCATGGGCCACGCTCCCGGCCACCCTGCCCAGCGACTCAAGCTTCTGCGCCTGAATCAGCTGTTCCTTAAGCTTCTGCCGTTCCTCTTCAGCCTCTTTGCGATCCGTGACGTCCATTATATTACCGGTCAGACGGATGACCTTTCCGCTCTCTATCGCCGGCCTGCCCATTATCCGCGCCCAGATGCGCTTTCCATCGGGCCGGTCAAGCTCCGTCTCAATATCGAACGGCTGTGCGTTGTCCACTGCCTTCTCAAGTGAAGACTCGATCATGGAAGCGTCTTCCTGCGAGTGAAAATCCCGGATTCGGTTCAGATGATTGGACGAGTCATAGCTGTACGGCATACCTGCAATGCGAAACACCTCATCGGTCCATTTCATGACGCGTGTTTCAGGGTCATACCCCCATCCGCCCATGCGGGCTATTGACTCCGCCTCCTGTAGCAGCCTCTTGGCCTTTGCGAGCTCCGTCGTTCTCGCGGCCACCTGTTGTCTGAGAAGCAGAGTGAAGACGCCTGCTAGCAGCAGGAGTCCGGTCGCGCCCGCGAGAGTGTACTTGATGTATGCAGGTATTATGATCCTGGGCTTTATTTCGAACCAATGAAGCAGTGACCGGTAATAGACGGATCCGGGATTGTTCTTCATCCTGGCGATATGCCGGTTGAGTGCGCAGATCACTTTCTGGTCATAACCTTTCGGAAATACAAAATGAAGCTGCTCCAGCCGGAAGACCACGTGCATCGGAACGATGTGATCTGTCCTCGGTGGCGAGAAACTGAAGAAGCGGGAGGCGACAAGGGCATCGGCCGCGCCGGACTTCACCGCGTCGACGCTGCCCGGATAGTCATCATAGGGGAGAATTGCGAATTCAATGTCAAAAGCAGGCTGCACATATTCCTTGAGATACGATTCCTGGATGGAGCCCCTGAGGACGGCGATCTTTCTTTTGTGCAGGTCGCCTACCGAGCGGATGTTGATGTCCGGTTTGGCGTAGATGTCGAGCCACGATTCGAGAACCGGGCTGCTGAAAGCGAAGCTCTCGGCCCTTTCCTGGGAGAAGGAGACGTCCGGTAATATGTCAAGTTTTCCATTCTTCAGGCTTGCCATGTGCTCCGTCCACGTGCCAAACACGTAGGCGAGCTGCCAGTTTTCGGCGAGCGCGATATCGTTGATGATGTCAACGAATATTCCCTGTGGTACGCCGTCTTCATCCATGAACACCTTCGGGTTGTTCTCATAGATGCCGACGCGCAGCGTTCGCCCGTGCGCCTGGAAAGAGGATACTGAAAGAAAAAGGATAAGGCAGGACAAAAAGCAATATGCCCGATTGGTCGCCGTCGGTGTCACGCTGCTCCTTCGCTCGGCAGAGAGCCTCTCTTGACACTGATTCATGACCTCTATTGTTTCACAGGTCTAAATTCGACATACGGCTCCGGCGGTTCCTGTATCAAACGCGAATGGAATATTCTGGGTCTTCTGGAATCAGAATACCAGAGCATTCCCGCAACTGCAAGCAAAAGAAAGAGAATCGCCAGTGCTGAGCGAAATAATAGAACAGCGGTTTCAGACGAAATCGAGGGACACGGCAGTGAGATGCGACCGATTATGCGAATGATCGCTTTGGCCCCGGAGCGCAATGGCGAGATTATCCCGGCGGCATCGATGCGGGGCATTCTCACACGTAAAAAAGCTTTCTTTATACGCGCTATGGAGGCGCTCAGACGGCGCTTGGCCGCGCCCAAGGAGAATCCGAATCTTGGAAACTCGGGGAGCCTGGGCATCCGGAACCGGATTGGTCGCGGACGCTTATCAACGGGGCGTGGTTCCTGCACAGGTTCCCCGGCCAGCGGTCGGGGCGCGGGCGGTTGTGGCGCCGGGGGCTTTGAAAGAGGGGGCTTCTGTGGCGCCGTATGTGCGGGCGGCCGCGCATCGGGAGTACTGGGTTGCTCCCTCGCTGATGTTCTCTTCGGAGGGGAAGCCACCGGCCTGCTGCGGTTGTTGTAGGCGTTAATAAATGGGGCGGGGTCGAGCCCCATGCTCTCGGCGTAAAGACGGATAAAACCCCTGGCGTAGACGGGGGCTGGCATCGCCGCGAAATCGTCATTTTCAATGGCGGAAATAACGTGGGGCTGCATGAGCGTGGCCGCAGTCACGTCCTGGAGCTCCATGTTTTTGCTCTCTCTCGCGGCTTTCAGTGTTTGACCAATGGAATCCATCAGGCTTTTTCCTCCCCTTCCGGTTCTTCGTTCATCTCAGCGGGCGTCCCATTGTTAAGATCAATGAGTATTTCGCGCGGGTCAGAGCCGTGTGCCGGGCCTACGATGCCCCGGTCCTCCAGGACATCCATGAGACGTCCGGCGCGATTGTATCCGATCTTCATTCTTCGCTGCAGGAGCGACACGCTCGCCCTGTGCGATTCGCGGATTATGCCGATGGCGGTGTTGAGCAGGTCCGCGTCCGCCCCTTCATCTTCCGTTTCGTCAGCATTATCTTCGTCAGATGCGCCCTTCTCGATTGTCTCCTTGACGGCCACCTCGTAATTGGGAGTGGAGCGCTCCTTGATGAAATTGACTATGGCGTGGACGTCTTCATCCGTGGTCATGGCGCCCTGAGCGCGCACCAGCTTGCTCGATCCGGGCGGGAGGATGAGCATGTCGCCGCGTCCGAGCAACTTGTCCGCGCCGCCCGTGTCGAGAATCGTCCGGCTGTCAACCTTTTGCGCCACCTGGAAGGAAATTCGCGCCGGGAAATTGGCCTTGATGGTGCCTGTTATTACGTTCACCGACGGACGCTGTGTGGCCAGGATCATGTGTATGCCTACGGCGCGCGAAAGCTGCGCGAGCCGGGCGATGTAGTTCTCGATATCGGCTTGGGATGTGGACATCAGGTCGGCTAGTTCGTCAATCACAATTACGATGTACGGGATGTGTTCGGGGAATGGCTCGTCCTCGCAATCAGGCTGCGCGAGGCTGGTTTTTTGTTTGCTGTTGTAGCTCTGGATGGTCCGAACGCCGGCCCGGGCGAAAAGCTTGTAGCGTCTGCCCATTTCGAGAATAGCCCATCGCAGTCCGAACGGCACTTTCTTCGGATCCGTGATCACGGGAACCACCAGGTGGGGCAGGTGGTTGTAGGGAGCGAACTCCACGATCTTTGGGTCAACGAGCATGAGCCTCATCTGGTCGGGTGTCTGCGACATCAGCAGCCCCGTGAGAATGGTGTTAATGCACACCGTCTTGCCCGAGCCGGTGGATCCGGCGATTAAGAGGTGGGGCATCGAGGCCAGGTCGGCAACGAGGTCGTTGCCGGCCACGTCTTTGCCCAGGATCAGCGGTATGGCGGCGTTACTGGTGCGCCAAGTCTCGCCTTCAAGTATCTCGCGCAGGTACACCTTGCTTGCTATCGCATTCGGCACCTCAATGCCGACCACGCCCTTGCCTGGTATGGGTGCCTGGACCCGAACGCTGGTCGCCTTGAGCGTCAGGGCAAGGTTGTTGCTTAGCTGCGCGATTTTTTCGACCCTTATGCCGGGGGCCGGCAGCAGCTCGTAGCGCGTCACGACCGGCCCCTGCTCGATGTTCGTGACGTCACTTTCAATCCCGAATTCCGCGAGAGTTTCCTTGAGAATGCGGGCGGTGGTCTGGAAGTCGCCCTGTATTTTTCTGTCCTTGTACGACGATACCGGCTGCAGCAGGTCAATCGGCGGGAGCACGTAGGCAGGCTGACCGTCCTTGCGCGGCGAGCGGCTCTCCGCGCCTGCATCGCGCGACTTGGCAACCGCATCGCTTTTGTTAGCCTGTTTTGTGAGAGTAGGTGGCGTCGGTTTTCTCTCCGTCGCTGCCTGCATTTCGTCGGGAATCAGCGGATTTGAACGCTTGCGCCGCGAATCTCCGCCAGCTCCGTCCGCTGGCGTAACCGCGGCGAGGCGCGCCAGCCGCTGCTCCTTCTTGACCGCCTTTTCGAGAAGCTCCTTCTGTCTGGCGAGTTCCTTTTCCTCTCTCGCAATTCGTTCCATTCTGTCGCGCTTTGCCTCCCGGGCAAGTTCAATTCGCTCCCTGGCGGCCGCGAAAGCGACGAGGGCGCTTCGCACCAGCGCCCGGAAGTAATCGCGCCCGATGAACATGAACAGGCTGCCGGCCAGGACGCCGGAAAGCAGGATCACGGCGCCCGCAGTTCCGAGCACACTGCGCAGTAGTTTCTCGGCGGCAAGCCACCCGGCCAATCCCCCCGGGATTGGCGCGATGTTGAATGCTTCGCATAAGGCGTGGAATCTGCCGGGATACAGCTGCACCAGGCTGCCAATCGAGATCACAGCGATGAGCCACCAGAGAGCACGAAGCCGCACCGGCTGAGCGGGCCTGAAGACGAGCAGCGCGCCGATCAAGGCCACGCCGACTGGCAGCAGCAGGGCGGCCGCGCCGAAGGTCATGAGCGCGGAGAACGCGAACCACGCTCCCGCCGGGCCGATATAGTTGGCCGGCGGACTGTTAGGCGGAGCCCTCAGAAGCGATATGTCTTTCCACTGGTATGATACGAGGGCGAGCGCCATGAGCAGTCCGGCGGTTAGCAGGACGATTCCGACAAGCTCGCGCGCGCCGGTCTGCAATTTTTCATGTGCTCCAGCCATGATATCTTTCCATCAGGAGCGCGGCAATGCTATGATTCATCTTCCGCATGCCGCGCTCAGGGTTTGCCCATCACCACGTGCACAAAGGCGGGATCAGCCGTAGCCGAGACGTCCAATCCTGTAGCCAGGTGGATGTTCACCGGCAGATCATAGGCGAGGGATTGGTCAAGATCAATGCAATCAACAAATACCTTTGGCGTGATCTCGGCCATCTTCGCAAGCG
>CAYWJE010000241.1:0-5665 GCA_964458525.1 uncultured Verrucomicrobiota bacterium | reverse complement strand
TACGTTTTTTTTATTGGTCGTTGCGTACGAAGCGCCAAAAAATCACACGCTATTTTCGGAAGGACCAAAATCAAGAAGGAATCAGCAATTCTTATCAGGCAGGGATGGCAGTTCAGGGTGGGGGTTTGCTAATCCGCCTCACAGTGTGGCGCGGCCGAGCAGGGTGTCGCCCTCGGCCCGGTCCGGGATGAAGGAGACGAGCCGGTTAATCTCTTGTCCTTCGCCGGATAGCTTTGCCTTGATGTATTCTGCGGTCCAGCCGATGCCGCAGCCTGAACGATCAACCGATTCGACAAGCACGGACGTATCGCGGCCTACCAGGGATTTGGCGAATTCCGCGCGCTTTCGTCGGCCGAGTTCCCTTATCCGCGCGACCCGCTCCTTTCTGATCTCTGCGGGCACAGTTGCATCGAGCGTGCAGGCGTCGGTACCCTGTCTCGGGCTGTAGGCGAATACGTGCAAGTTGTTGAAGGGCAGATCTTCGACCATCTGTTCCGTGGCGCGGAAGGCGTTCTCGTCCTCTCCTGGAAAGCCGGCAATGATGTCGGCGCCCAGCCCGAAGACTCCGAGTTTTTCGATCGCGTATTCGACGGTCTCGCGATATTGGCGCGCGGTGTAGCGTCTGCCCATGGCGCGGAGCACGGCGTCATCCCCGCTTTGGAGCGGAAGGTGAAGGAACCGGCACAGCTTGCGGGACCGCGCCATGAAATCAATTACGGCCCGCTCGACGGTTGTGCTTTCGATGGAGCTGATGCGGATGCGCTCAATTGAAGGAAGAATCTCAAGCCGTTCGAGCAGGTCGGGGAGCTTTTCGCCCTCGCATTCGTAGCACCCGATATTCGCGCCTGTGAGCACCGCTTCCCTGAACCCCGCCTTTCCGAGTGCGGCGACTTCCAGCTCGATTTCCATGGGCGGCCTGCTCCGCGACCGGCCGCGGGCGTGGGGCACGATGCAGTAAGAGCAGAAGAAATCGCAGCCGTCCTGGATTTTCACGATGGCACGGGTTGATTCAAAGCGGGGAATGAGCGGCCCCCCGGCATTTGGCGCGGCGGTCGCCGGGTGAAGGCCGCGCGCGGCGAGCAGCGCCGGCAGCTGGAACTTGTCGGCCTGACCTGCCACCAGGTCGGCGCCGCATGCCGGAACGGCGCGCGCGCCCAGGATTTCGGCGGCGCAGCCGGCCAGCACAACGAAGCAGGACGGATTGAGCCGTTTCGCGGTCCTAACGAGTCGGAGGCTGTCCTTTTCCGCTTTCGCCGTCACCATGCAGCCGTGGATTACGCAGGCGTCGCCGGGTGTTTCAAAGGGTACCACGCGCCAGCCGGCCGCTTCGAAGGCGGCGCGCATGGCGGCAGTCTCCGCCTGGTTGAGTCTACAGCCGACGGTCTTGAAGGATACGGTTGCGGAAATCATGGTGCGCGGATCATAGCAACAGCGCTCTTGACTTGGAAAGGGAAAAGGGATAGATTTCCTATTTTGTGACGGGTTGCGCGTGGAAGGTGACTTGGAGGAGATAGAATGAGTGAGCTGAAGAGGCCGGTCGAGTTGATAATCGCGGGTTGCGGCGGGCGTGGCGCGGGATATGCCGTGTTCGCGAAGCAGTTGCCTGACAAGGCAAAGGTCGTGGGCGTTGCGGATCCGAGGGAGCATTATCGGAACACCCTGGCGCGTGACCATTCCGTTCCGGAATCAAACGTGTTCAAGACGTGGGAGGACATGGCCGCGCGCGCGAAGTTCGCGGATGCTGTCCTGATCTGCACGCAGGACGCGATGCACCGTGACCCGGCGCTCGCGTTTGCCGCGAAGGGGTATGACATCCTGCTCGAAAAACCCATGGCGCCGGACGAGCAGAGCTGCCGTGACATAGTGGCGGCGGCCAAAAAGGCCGGAGTGATATTCGGCGTGTGCCACGTTCTGCGCTACACCTCGTACACGAGGGCGTTGAAGAAGATCGTTGACTCGGGCGCGATCGGCGACGTGGTGTGCATCCAGCACTCCGAGCCGGTCGGCTACTGGCACCAGGCCCACTCCTTCGTGCGGGGCAACTGGCGAAACGAGCGGGAATCGTCTCCCATGCTGCTGGCAAAATCATGCCATGACCTCGACTGGATCAGGCATATCATGGGCAGAAAGATAACAGCCGTATCCTCGTTCGGTTCGTTAAAGCATTTCCGGAAGGATCAGAAACCTGCGGGCGCGGCGGACCGCTGCCTCGATTGCAAGGTGGAGGATAGCTGTCCCTACTCGGCGAAGAGGATATACATCACGGAAAGGGTCGCGAAAGGACACACCGGCTGGCCGGTGGACGTGCTCACACCCGACATCACGCTTGAGGGCGTCACCGAGGCCCTGCGCACCGGCCCTTACGGAAGGTGCGTGTACGAGTGTGATAACGACGTGGTTGACAATCAGGTCGTGAACATGGAGTTCGAGGGCGGGCGCACGGCCTCGTTCGTAATGACCGCGTTTTCCTGCGGGTCGAGAACGACGGTCGTCCATGGCACGAAGGGCCAGCTCAAGGGCGACAGCTCGAAGATCGTTCACTTTGACTTCCTCACGAATGAGGAGAAGACGATTGATACGAACGCGTCTGACGGCACCATTCTCGGCGGACACGGAGGGGGCGACGGCGGGCTCATGGCGTCGTTTCTGAGCGCGGTCGCCGGGCGGGATCCCTCGAAGATAATCTCCGGCCCGGACGAAACGCTCGAGACGCACCTGGCCGTGTTCGCGGCGGAGCGGTCGAGGAAGAACGGGGTGGTGGTGAGGATGCCGGACTAAACGATCACGCTCCGCGCAGATCCGTCGGAGGAAAAGAAGAAGGCACTGCTCCCGGATTGCGCGCTGGACCCGTTTGGTCAAGGTGCCGGCTGGAGAACTTCGGCGTGGCAGGTCGAAAGGCGGACGCGCGCGGCCTGGCCCGGACGCAGGATGAGATCGCCCCCTGAAACCTCCCGGCGTGGCCCGGGGCGCGGCGTCCATTCCGGGTGGTGTCGCGAGACACACAGTATCCGGAGCTTGAAGCGGTCCGGGCCGGGATCGTCGTCTTCATCTTCCGGAATGACTGCGGGCAGCTCTGCGATCAGCACGCCAATCGTCCCCTCGTCCTCGCTCAAGACGGCGTCGGAGAGCGGCAGTTCGCCTCCGATCAGGATCGAGCTTGTTCCGCGCCGGAAGAGCAGAGCCATTCCGGCCTCGGCAGCTGAGCCAAAGCGTTTTGAGGGTTTGGGGTGAAGGACGGTCCATTCAACGTTTGCTCTCAATCGCCCGGAGTTGCCGCGCGCAAGCTGCCGGATGGCGAGTCCTTTTTCTTCCGCAAGCCCGAGCGCGTTCATGAACACGGATGAGCGCATATTTGTGGCGGCGCACCAAAGCTCCCGCGCCGGGATGGAGCCGATAAGGCGCTCTGCGCCGCCGGCATGGGCGGCGTCGGCCCGCGTGAGAACGAGGGCATCGAGCCGGTCAACCCCATGGGAGCGCAGCCACCGCTCCACCCCTGGCCCGTTCATTCGCGACCCGGTGTCAACAAGGAGGTCTCTGCCGCCCGGCACGTCTATGAGGCAGACGGCTTTGCCGCCCGCATTCAGGACCTCGAAGCCCACTGTCTGCATGGAAGCGATAAGCGCCGCTGCGGCGGCAACTCCGAGGCAGCCTGCGATTGGGATCCAGATGGACTTTTTCTTAAGGCTCAAGCCGAGCAGCGCGGCATACCAGAGCAGAATGCTCCAGACCGGCGGCGCTTTGACGAAGAAGAATGAAAAAGGAAGCGTGGCTATGACGTGAATGAACTTCGTGAGCGCTGAAACGAGGACCACGTTGGCGAAATTGAATATCTCCGCCGCGCACGGGAGCCATGATCCGAAAAAGACGGAGAGCCAGCCCGCGAGGAGGATCAGCGGGATGGATGGCACGATAACAAGGTTTGACAGCGGCGCGGCGGGCGTGATCATGTTGAACCATCGGGCCACGAGCGGCGCGGCGGCGAGCCATGCTGCAAGCGATGTGGCTAGAATCGAAAGTGCTATGCGGGCGAATCGTCTTCCGTGGACGACCAGCGCCCGTTCCGGCTGATGCCGAGCGGGGTCGGGCGCTGTCCACCGCTCCGCGCGCGCGAACAGCCCCGGGCAAAGCGCAGAGAGACCGGCAATGACGGTGAAGGAGAGGATGAACCCGCGGTCGAACAGCTGGGCCGGGTCCGCGGAGAGGATCAGGAGCGCAGCAAGCGCCATGGCGGATATGATGTCGGTCTTCCTGTTGACGAGCGGGCCGAGGAAGAGGAGCAGCGCCATCACGCTGCCGCGGACGGTGCTGGCCCGCATGCCGGTTGCCAGCATGAAGACGAGCAGACAGGGTGCGAGGAAGATGAACCAGTGCGTGCGGCTCACACCCAAGGCGCAGAGAATCGCGATGATGAAGGCGGCGAAGATTGCGGCATGAAGACCGGATATGGCAAGCACGTGATAAGCGCCGGTCGTTCTGAAATCAGATTCCAGTCCCTCGTCGAGCCCCTGCCGGGAGCCGAGCAGCATTGCCCGCAGCAGGGCCGTCACATCCGGCCTGTGCGATATTCCTATACCGAGGCTTTTTGACGCCGACTCTCTGAGGTCGAGGCACCACTTGACAAGCCGGTTCCCGTGTCCGCGCGAGAGCAGGATGCAGCCGGAAGAAGAGGTGCGTAAGAAATAGCGCGGCCTGCCGTCCGGCATGATGTCGTTTGCCGCATGACGATCCGTCAGCGCGCCTGAGAGCAGCAGCTGGTCGCCGTAGGCGGGCGGCGCTGAGCCTTCTGCCATCACGAGCGATACGCGAAGGCGGCCGCGCGCCTTCTCCCAGTGAGCGGCGCGGTGAAGGCACGCGGCATCCAGGTCGAAAAGACAGTATTCTCCGCGAGCCTGGCGCCTGGCGAACATGACCGGATCGCTGCAAACCGTGCCGCAAAGCTCCACCCCTTCGCGCGGCTTGCGCATGAGGGCTCCGATCTCCCTGCCGGATGGGCCGTCAACATCTAGCGAGAGTCCGAACCACGCGGAAAAGAATATTGCCAGGTACAGGAACAGGCTGGCCATGTGTCCGATTGGGAGCGTCTTCGGTTCCGTGCGGCGCGCCGCGATGTGGAAGAGGAGCGATGCGGCGAGAGTGGCCGCCGCGGCGCAGAGCGGTGCGAGGAGCGGAAGCGGAAACGATGCTCCGCAGCAGATGCCGAGGATAACCGCTGCCGCGACTCCGGTCAGGGGACGGCGAAGGGACATACTGCTCCTTTCTTTGTACCCGTTCACGGTTCACGGTTCAAGGTTTTTCAGGCTTCTTGGATGCTTTTCTTTTCTTCTCAAATTCAAGCAGGTATTTGATAAAACCTGCTATCTTTCCTCGCGTGATTTCCGCCATTTCATACATTGTATTGAATTTCTCTGCGGACACATATCCTTGATCAGTGGCGATATACAACTGGCTCTGAACCTCGGTGCATGAGCGTTTCGCATAACCCAGAAACCTGGCAAACTCCAAATTACTACCTGAATCGAACTCTTCCGCAATGTTGTGCATAATCGAACCGGATGCTCTTTGTATCTGATCCTGAAGACCATAGTCTCGTGAAAACGGTTCATTCCGTGTAAGAACATACACCTGTTTGGTCAGTCTCCGGCCAAGTTGCCACGCTTCAATATCT
>CAYWJE010000240.1:0-5705 GCA_964458525.1 uncultured Verrucomicrobiota bacterium | reverse complement strand
TTCACGTGGCCCGGGTCTGGCACATGGCAGAGCAGATCCGGAAGTGTGGACGAACTTATTCCAACGTCCTCGAACCCATGGCCAACTACCCGGAGTTCAAGTTCGCCCAGAGCCAGCCGCACCTGTTCGAATTCGCGCGGGACAATTACCCCTCCCTCTACAGGCGTATAAGGGCAAAGATAAAGAAAGGGCAGTTCATACCAGTGGGCTGTATGTGGGTGGAGGCGGACTGCAACATCACCGGCGGCGAGAGCCTGGTCCGCCAGGTCCTGTTCGGCACGCGCTTCATCCGGCGCGAATTCAACAGAGACGCCGTGTGCCTGTGGCTGCCGGACGTTTTTGGATATTCTGCCGCAACTCCGCAGATTCTGAAACGCAGCGGTATCAACTATTTCCTTACCCAGAAGATCAGCTGGAGCCAGTTCACAAATTTTCCCTGCCATTCTTTCCGATGGGAGGGCATTGACGGGTCGCGGGTGCTGGCGCATTTCCTCCCCACCAACAATTACAATTCGGACCTGCACGCCCCGGAAATGATGATGGGCGAGCGTAGTTACCGGGAGAAGGACCGCTCTCCCATACAGGCAGTCCTCTTCGGATACGGCGACGGGGGGGGCGGCCCGAACAGGATGATGCTGGAACGCATGCGGCGCTACAGGGATATCGAAGGAATGCCGAAGCTGGCACCCATGACCCCGAAGGAGTTCTTCAACCGCCTCGAAAAGGATTCCATTGACCTTCCGTCCTGGATCGGCGAGCTTTACCTCGAATTCCACCGGGGCACCTACACGACCCAGGCATGGAACAAGAGGAACAACCGCCAGGCCGAGATCCGCCTGAGGGAATCAGAGATCCTCGCCGCGCTCGGCATCCCGCTCGGCGGGCGCTATGACCAGAAGAGCCTGAACGAGGCGTGGAAACTCGTCCTGCTGAATCAGTTTCATGACATCCTTCCAGGCAGCTCGATTGGAGCCGTCTATCGGGACTCCGACCGCGATTATTCGAAAGTCTTCGAGATCGCGGCAACCGTCAGGGCGCAGGCTCTCACCCGCCTTGCCGCGAAGATTGATACGAGGGGAAAAGGCTTTCCCGTGCTCGTTTTTAACCCGCTGTCATGGGAGAGGAACTGCATTGCCGAGCTCAGCATCAAGGGAATGGCCCGCGGAAGCACTTATGCAGCCGCCGCGCCGGACTGTCCTCCCGCGCCAGCTCAGATTGGACATGACGGGCGCGTGCGCTTCCGCGCCACTGCCCCCTCCATGGGCCACGCTGTATTCCACCTCTCCCGCAGCGAGGTTGCCGCCCCGGACGTCAAGGCAAGCGTGCGGGGAATGGAGAACGAAAGGTTGCGCGTGGAGTTCGACCCGGGCGGACGGGTCAGCCGCATATTCGACAAACTCATTAAACGCGACGTCCTCCAGCCGGGCAAGCCGGGCAACAGCTTTATCCTCTACGAGGACAAAACGGCAACCAGCGAGTCGGCATGGGATATTGACATCTTCTACAAGGAGAAGCCGCTCGAAACCGACGGTCGTCTTATTTCCGCTCAGGTCATCGAGCACGGACCGGTCCGCTCCGTCGTCCGGTTCAAACGCTCGATCGGCAAGTCGCTCATCACGCAGGACGTTATACTCTGTGCAGGTTCCTGCCGCCTGGACTTCGAGACGAGCGTGGAATGGGGTGACGAAAAGGACGTGCTTCTAAAGGTCTCCTTTCCCGTCAACGTCCGCTCCGAGAAGGCGCGCTACGAAATTCAGTTCGGGAGCGTCGAGCGGCCCACCCACTGGAACAGGCCGGAGGATTTTGCAAAGTTCGAGGTGCCGGCCCAGAAGTGGGCCGACCTGTCGGAGGGTGATTACGGCGTCGCGCTTCTCAATGACTGCAAGTACGGATACGACACCTTCGGAAACGTTATCTCCCTCACCCTGCTGCGCGCGTCGAAGTCGCCCGACGTCAACGCCGACGTCAACAGGACGCATTTGTTCACCTACTCCATCTTCCCGCACACCGGCAGTTTCACAAACGGCGTGGTGCGCGCGGGGTATGAACTGAACATGCCGGCCGCAGCGTCGGTTGTCAAGGCGAGCCCCGGCCGCCTGACGCCACGCTATTCGACCATGGGAATATCGGGCGACAACGTCATCATCGAGACGGTCAAGAAGGCCGAGGATGACGACGCTGTGATCGTCCGTCTTTACGAAGCGCACGGCTGCCGCGGCCGACGCATCTTCAGTTGCGCGCTGCCCGTCCGGCGGGTCGTCGAGGTTGACTTGATGGAGCGGGAGGAGAAGGCGCTAACCTTCAGGAACGGCAGGGTGGCCATGGAGTTCCGTCCTTTTCAGATAAGGACGCTAAAAATACTGCTTGATCCGTTTCGGTAATTTGTGTAATGTTATTGGCTTTGATGCAATTTGTGGAGGAAAATAATGGCAGTAAAGATCAGATGTCGTAGAACAGGCGCCAATAATGACCCGTGTTTCCGCATTGTCGCCACGGACTCGCGCTCCGCGCGTGAGGGTAAATATCTCGAAAGCCTCGGCTGGTACGACCCAAAGAGGAAAGAGAAGAATTTTCACCTCAATCTCGAAAAGATCGAGGAGTGGCGGAAGAAGGGCGCACAGGTTTCGGAGATCGTAACAAGCCTCCTGCACAAGGCCAAGAAGGGACTCATGGCCGGGCCTGAAGTGTCGGTCCTCGCAGCCGCCGCCCCCGAACCCGCTCAAGAGTCAACCCCGGAGCCGGCGCCTGAACAGACGCCCGAACCTGAACCCGAGCAGAAGCCCGAGGCAGGTGCGCAGCAGTCATGAAAGAATTCGTGGAATATGTTCTCAGGGCGCTGGTGGAACACCCGGAAGCAATCAAGACCGCCGAAATTCATGGGCGCCACAGCATCATCATGGAGGCACGCTGCCACGCTGAAGACATGGGGCGCGTGATCGGAAAGAGCGGCAAGACCATCGGCGCGGTGCGCGCGCTCCTGAGCGGCATCGCTGCCAGGAAGGGCTTGAAAGTCATGCTCGAAGTCGTCGAGTGAACGGAAATGGGGACGCCGCTTCGAATTGACGTAATAACGATTTTCCCGGCCATGCTGCAGGGGTTCCTCGGCGAGAGCATCTGCAGGCGTGCCCAGGAACTTGGCGCGGCGGAATACCACATCACGAATTTGCGCGATTTCACGACCGATCGCCACCGGAGTGTTGACGACCGTCCTTACGGGGGCGGCCCGGGCATGGTTATGAAACCCGAGCCCTTTTTCAAGGCCGTTGAAAGCGTGCGAACGCCGGCATCGAGAATAATTTTAATGTGCCCCAAAGGCCGGCGTTTTGACCAGGCCGTGGCGCAGGAGCTGGCGACGGAGTCTCATCTCGTTTTTCTTTGCGGTCATTACGAGGGCGTGGATCAGCGCGTGAGCGAATCGCTGGCGAACGATCATATATCAATCGGCGATTATGTTCTGACAAACGGCGTGCTCGCGGCCGCAGTGGTGATAGACGCGGTTGTTCGACTGCTTCCGAACGTGTTGTGCGAGGGGGCCACAGAGGATGAATCATTTCAGGGCGAGCGCTTGGAATATCCTCAGTACACGAGGCCGGCGGTGTTCAAGGACATGAAGGTGCCGGAAATTCTGATGTCCGGCGATCACGCGAAGATAGCAAGATGGCGCGACGAGGAGTCTCTGCGGGAGACATCCGAGCGAAGGCCGGATATGCGCCCGAACGGCGGCAACAAATAGAGCTTTCACAGCCTGCTTGACAAGACCTGTGAAACAGCTATGATTCCAGCTTCTGAATTGTCGTCCCGAAAGAGAAAGAGAACCGGAGATTTGAATCATGAAAACTGAGATCCTTGATAAGATTGACAAGATGAACAAGAAGCAGGAACCCGTTACCCCGTTTGCCATCGGCGACCATGTGAAGGTTTCTTCAAAAATCAAGGAAGCGGGCAAGGAGCGTATCCAGGCATATTCCGGAATCGTCATAGCGAGGAAGGGTTCCGACTCCGCCTCCACCTTCACTGTCAGGCGCGTTACGTTCGGGGAAGGTGTTGAGCGCGTTTTTCCGGTTCACTCTCCGAACATAGTTAAGATAGAGGTTCTCAGGTCATCACAAGTCAGGCGGGCCAAGCTATATTACCTGCGGGACCTTGCCGGAAAGACGGCGCGTCTGAAAGCCGCCAAAATCAACTGAGGCGCCTTGAACATTGCTGGATATTGAACGGCATCTTTGGGCAAAGGGTTATCTGAGGCTGGCCGGCGTGGATGAAGCCGGGCGCGGTCCTCTCGCCGGCCCAGTCGTAGCCGCAGCCGTGGTATTCCCCTCCGGTTTTCTTGAGCAAGAGGAAAAAGGCCTTTTTGCCGACCTCACCGATTCCAAGCAGCTTTCCGGGCAGGAGCGCGTACGCTTCTTCGATATCCTCACGGCATCTCCACTCGTGGAAATCGGGATAGGCTTCGGAGAAGTTCGGGAGATTGATGAGATCAACATTCTCCGCTCGACCCACAGGGCTATGGCGCGCGCAATCATGGATCTTCCCGCGCCACCCGACCATGCCATCGTTGACGGGCTCCCCGTCCCCGACCTGCCGTGCCCGTCAAGCGCCATCATCAAGGGCGATTCCAAGAGTCTTTCCATCGCGGCCGCCAGCGTGATCGCCAAAGTCACCAGGGATCGCTGGATGTGCGAGCTGGACAGGCGGCACCCGGAATACGGATTCAGCAGACACAAGGGCTACGGGACCGCGGCCCATTTTCAGGCGCTGCTCAAGCACGGTTCGACGGAACACCACCGTAAATCGTTCAGACCCGTTCGCGATATCGAGGAAATACGCTGCAAGCAGGGCTCTGTGGCGTGCGAACCAAAATAACGGAACAATCATGCGCCCGCTTCTCAACTTCTTTCGCAAACGTCCCTCAGGCGACACCGGCAGGTGGGGCGAGCGCCAGGCCGAACAGCAACTGGCCGAAAGCGGATACAAGATCATCGGCCGCCGCGTCCGGGTTGGCTCGCGCGATGAAATTGATCTCGTGGCGCGCGACGGCCCTTCGCTTGTGTTCGTAGAGGTCAAAACGAGAAAGAACGAGAATTTCGGCAGACCCGCCTCCGCCGTGGATCGCGCAAAGCGGCACACCTTGTCTCGCGCCGCCGTGCGTTATCTGAAGGCGCTCAGAAACCCCGCGGTACCATTCAGGTTCGACATTGTAGAAGTCATTGGAACCGAGGAAGACGGGCATCCGAAAATCAACCATATCGAAAACGCTTTTCCCCTCGATTCACATTACCGCTTGCCTTGAGTTCAACACTGAGCACGCAGGAATCCGACAAACGGTCAAGTCCATCTTTTCCTGTCAAAGCGGGTTCGCATGATCTTCCTGAATTTTCTTCTACGCTAAGAATTTCAGACTTCCTGATCCGGTTGGAAAACACTTTGGCACTTTTTCACGATTCCATGGAAGGCAACGGGCCTCCGTGGTCGCCTATTACCGTAAACGCTCCAAATAGTATAGGCACGCATCGTAAATATAAGAACCATCACATTATCGCCGGATCTGAAATGCAATGAGGATAATGAAGACCTTTTGAGCATAACATCCCTCGTCACGACCAGAATCGCTTGCCTTTTCTGTCGCCTCAGTAAGCTCAATTAAGATCACGATCGTGAATATAAAATCTAGCCAAATGTATTTGAAATTCGTTTTGGTGTAAAGC
>CAYWJE010000239.1:0-5710 GCA_964458525.1 uncultured Verrucomicrobiota bacterium | reverse complement strand
TGCCCGCCGCCGCCGTCAGGGATGCATCGAGCCCCGTGACCATCATCGCGGCCTGGGCCGCGGCCTCCGGGATGACGGGGTTCACCTTGCCGGGCATGATTGATGAGCCGGACTGCACGGGCGGGAGGATTATCTCCGCCGGACCACCCGTCGGGCCGCATGCGAGAAAGCGAAGATCGCCGGACACCTTCAACATGCTCGCGGCGCAGGCCTTGAGAATGCCGGAGACCTCCACAAAGACATCGGCGTTCTGGGTGGCCTCGACCAAATTCTCAGCCCTGGCCAGCCCAAGGCCTGTCAACTCCCTGAGCCGCTCAACCACGCTGAACACGTAGTTCCGCGGCGCGCCTATTGCCGAGCCTATAGCCGTGCCGCCCAAGTTGACGACCCTGAGCCGCTCCTCGCACTTGTACACCCTCCACCTGTCTCGTGCAAAAGCCTCGGCGTAGGCGCCCATTTCGCGTCCGAGCGTGATCAGAACCGCATCGCGGCATTCGGTGCGACCGAGCTTGACGACGTGGCTGAACTCGCGCTCCTTGCGCTGGAACGCATCCTGTAGCGCGATCACGGAGCGCTCAAGAACGCCAAGCATCCTGATCGCGGCCACGCGAAGCGCCGTCGGAAAGGTGTCGTTGGTTGACTGGAATCGGTTAACATCGTCCATCGGCGAAACGACATCGTACCGGCCGTGCTCCAGGCTCAGCAGTTCCAGCGCCCTGTTGGCGAGAACCTCGTTCACGTTCATATTCAGAGAGGTCCCGGCGCCGCCCTGCAAAGCGTCAACCGCGATGTGCACGGTCAGGCGTCCGTCGTTCATTTCGAGCGCCGCGCGCTCGACGGCATCAAACTGCGAGTCGCGCCCGTCCCACGCGCCGGCATCGCGCGCCGCCCGCAAACTCGCTGCCTTCACCGCGCCATAGGCGATCACGAGCTCGGGATGGACGGGCCTGCCCGCAAGCCCGAAATTGGCAATCGCCCTTGCGGTGTGAATTCCGTGCAGGGCGCAGGCGGGGATCGCCACCTCTCCAAGCTGATCGCGCTCGGTTCTGAATTTCGTTTCCATATTCTGTCAGCAATAGACATCGCGCTTGCCCGCGCGCACCTGTTCCACCAGCTTCCTCGCGCGCTCCCCAGCGATCCCTTCCATCTCGGAAAGAACCCTCTCCACCAATGGCTCCCCCACCGCGCGTGTTTCGGGTGAAGCGAAGTCGAGCAGGTATTCCATGAAGGTGGAAACCGCATTGGGATCGCAATGATTCTTGATATCACCCGGCTTGGCGAGGTCCATGAAGTCGGAGCCAGTGCGGCCGAGGCGGTAGCACCCGGTGCAGAACGACGGAATATATCCCATGCCCGCCACGTCCCGAATCACCTCATCGAGCGGACGATGATCGCCGAGCGAGAACTGCGAGGCAACCGCCTCCGAATCCCCGTCGGAATAGCCGCCAGGGTTCGTCCTGCTCCCCGCCGAAATCTGGGAGACTCCGAGCGCGAAGGTCTCGCGGCGGATCTGCGCGGTCTCGCGGGTTGACATGATGATTCCCGTGTAGGGAACGGACAGGCGAAGAATCGCCACGATCTTCCTGAAATCCACGTCGGACACGGGAAAAGGAGGATGAATGGAGACGTCTGAACCGGAAGCTGGCTCCATCCGGGGAACGCTGATTGTGTGGGGCCCCACCCCGAAGCTGCGCTCAAGGCTCCTGATATGCTGGAGCATGGCGAGAATCTCGAAGCGCCAGTCGAACAATCCGAACAGCACGCCTATGCCGACATCATTGATCTCCGCCTCCATTGCCCTGTGAAGAGCACCGAGCCGCCATGCGTAATCCTTCTTCTTTCCGCCGATATGCACGCGGGCATAGGTCGCCTTGTGATACGTCTCCTGGAAGACCTGGTAGGTCCCGATATTCTCCGCCTTGAGCTGCCGGAACTCCTCCACGGCAAGAGGCGCCACATTCACATTCACGCGCCGGATTTCACCCTTCTCCGTGCGCGTTGCATATATCGTGCGAACCGATTCGAGGACATATTGGAAGCCCTGCTGCGGGTAGGATTCACCCGCAACCATCAGAACCCGCTTGTGTCCCTGCTCCTCAAGGATGCGCACCTCGTTTGCTATCTCATCCTGCGTGAGAGCCCTGCGCGTCAGATCCTTGTTCCGGGCGCGGAATGCGCAGTAGAGGCATTCGTTCGCGCAGAGGTTGGAAATATAGAGGGGCGCAAAGACAACCAGGCGCCGCCCGTAGATCGTGTCCTTCACCCGCGCGGCGGTTGAGAACAACTTGGCGAGCAGTTCCGGATCGCTAATGGAGAAAAGCGCGGCCGTCTCGTCGAAATCCAAGCCCTTCATCTCCGCGGCCCTGGCAAGCGCCGCCCTGGCGCGACCCGCATCCGCGCGGGCATTCCGTTCCAGCGTCGCAGATATCAACGCCTCGTCAATATCAGGACAATTCGCATCAGTTTTCATTGCAACGAGCTCCCTTCGTACCCTCATGCCGCATTATTCCAGTATGCCCAGCCATATCGCAGGGCATTGACAGTGCTCCGTCTTTTTCAACCTACGGTTTCTAAAAAAGCTATCACCGGATACCCCGGAAGTCCATGAATAACTTGGGAGCGCTCATTTCATATTAACCCGGTACGGACAACGGCGGCTACAGAGCAGCCGGCGGAAAAGAGGTTGCAACAGTTACGAAGGGAACAGGGACGGGCATGGAAATAGTAGTTTACAGAGTCAGGAGGCAAGAGTTTCATCGTAGCGCGTGTCTGTTTTGGGACGATGAGGAACGGGAACGGTTTCTCAACCAACCGGGAGAACGAGTGGAGGCGTATGGCGTGCGTCTTTATGGCTATTGCTTGATGCTGACGCATTATCGTCTCTGCCTGGAAACGCCACAGGCGAATTCGGGGCGGTTCATGCATAGTCTTGAAACGGCCTGCACGGTATACAGCAACTTGCGCCGCCAGCGGCATGGGCCGCTGGCGGGATGCTATAAGGCTAAGCCGCTGTTGTGGTGGGTATGGGAACAGGCGGTGCGGCCGCTAAACAAATCCACAGCATCGAGGCGCGCCTTAACGCCGATCGTCACTTGCGACAACATCTCGCGCGGATTGACGACGCCATCAACCGCAAGACCGGCCGTTAAGTGTTAATTCCATGCCCGGCCGCCCTGAAGAAGTCCCGCCAATGACGCCCACATTCGCCGCCCCCGTGTCCGGACGAATGATCGCGGCGGACGGTCTGTGGCCCACTGGGTTCACAGGTTGCTCACTTCTTTTCTTCTTGCGGCTTAAGCTTTTTTAATTCCGACTCCGCAAACCCGCGCACGTTCTCGTCCTCGTCACTCAAGGCTTTTTCAAGAAGAGGTTCCATGTCAACATCCTCGCGTTGTGACAGTTGTTTAAGAGAAAATAAGCGCACATAGTGATCATCGGATATCACGCTTGCCTCAAAAGCCGCCACGTTACTTTTCATAAGACTCGGCAGACTTTGTCTTAGCCTATTTAGCCATTCTATCCATAGATAGCTATCTCTTCCAAGCTTCAACCCAGATGCGTTACAAAGTTCATCATAGGAAACAGAAGCAACGTCCTTATCCGATGAATTTATAAGCTCAATAAAAACATCCAATGTCCAGCCCTGTTTATCTTGATACGCTTTAATCACATCGTTCAGCGCATAAAAAGAAATTCGTTCCATATTTTGCGACAGAGCATCTCTTATAATTTTCTCGCGTAATTCCTGCTGATTATCGGATCGAGATAACATGAAGTAGATATTGCGTCTGGTTTAACGGGCTTATTTCAAGGCCGCTTAGGGTTTTCGCGAGGAATTGTGCTGTTAGAATCTGGTGCCGAAGAATTTTCAAATCTCTTTGGCATCCAACAGATAAGGTTTGCTAAAGGTTCAATTCGCGAAACCTTTGGTGATGTTCTCGCAACCATTAGGCGAGAATTCGAAAGTAATGAAGGCTAACAATCGAATTCAGGCGACACCTAACGGCGCGCCTGATTCGTTCTGTGTAAGAGAAAGGAGGACGAGATGGGTAGGAAACACGGTTTCTCATTCTCGTGGAAACGAGCAACTGGCATTTCCGGAATGAAGGGTCGAATATCCCGTAAGACCGGAATCCCTTTGACCCGGTCTGGGCGGCAACGCAAGGTCGGTCGTGCTGCCGGATGCTGCGTGCCAATAGCATTCATTATCAGTTCGACCCTGGCCATCGTAGTTATTCTGAAAGCTCTATGGTGACATCGACATCCATTCGTAGCGCAGGAGGACAGAAAGTCACGATCTGGCAGATCGTGATGCTGTTTCTCTGTGTCTACGTCCTCGGCGCCCTGTTCGTGGACACTGTTTTCCACCTGCCTGATGAGACATCCATCCTTCTCAACCGAATCGACAATCTCGTTTGCCTCGTTTTCATCGGCGATTTCGTTTTCAACGTCATCACCGCAAAGTCGAAACTCGGGTATCTGAAGTGGGGTTGAATAGACCTGCTTTCCAGCATTCCCAACGTCCAATTCTTGCGGTGGGGTCGATTCGCGCGGGTCATCCGCATTCTGCGGATTCTGCGCGGCGTTCGATCAACCAAGCTGATTCTCAAGTTCCTTTTCCTGAACCGGGCAAAGGGAACCTTTGCCTCGGTTGCAATGATTTCATTCGTGCTGATGGTCTTCTCGTCAATCGCCATTCTGAATTGCGAGACAGCACCGGAATCCAACATCAAGACCGCATCCGACGCCTTGTGGTGGTCGTTTGTGACAATCACCACTGTCGGATACGGAGATTTCTATCCGACGACTCTACTCGGCAGAATCATTGCTGCAGCCCTGATAACTGCAGGCGTCGGACTGTTCGGCACATTCACTGCATACGTTGCTTCGTCTTTCCTCCAGCAAGAGGAAGAAGAGCAAGAAAAGCGTGAGGATCAGATTCTCGCAGAATGATCAGGAGTCTCGCCACCCCCTGGGCACGGGATTGCAGAAAGAAAAACGCCACGATGGCGGAAAGCGCTGAAACGGTTATAAGAGCCGGGAACAGCAGCACCAGGCGCTCCATAATTTGGCTCCTTTTCGAACGAATGCGTCACTGGCGCGCGAACAGCGCGTACGATGGATGCGCGAGTTCGAAGCCCTTCAGATTCTTCCCTGCCAGCGTTTGGGATTTCGCCTGGCATGAAAGACGGATAGCACGACGACATGTTCGTCGTCCTCTACGAAGAAGACCTCATAGGGGAAGCACCGCGTAAGTGCACGGCGTACAATCTTGTGCACGCGTGTGTACTGCTCCGGCGAGCGCAGGATGGTGCTGAAGACGGCGTCGACGCACAGAAGGAACTCCGAGCCAAGTCCAGCGACGCGATCCTCGTACCAGTCGAACGCATCCGTCATCTCCGCTTCGGCTTCTGGGCGGACGATGAGCCGACGGCTCATCGTCTGCTCCCGATCCGTTCCCGTACCATGCCCCACGGGGAGCCTTCATCCGGATTTCGGTGATACGCATCCAAGCGGCGGTCAAGTTCGGCCTTCTGATCCTCGGTCAGAGGGACACATTCCGGAACCTCCGCAATGCTGTTCCAGATGTCCTCCACAAGTTGAATGCGTTCGGGAACGCTCATGCTCATAACATTTGCTTTTGCCAGTGTGCTCATAATGTAAAAAAGTTACCACATGTTCCGCAATTCCTCAACCTTATTTCGTTAGT
>CAYWJE010000238.1:0-5717 GCA_964458525.1 uncultured Verrucomicrobiota bacterium | reverse complement strand
ATGCCCATGCCAGCGTTGTATACTCGCAGCACTTGGGATAAAACGCTATTCGTTCTGTATCATTTTCCCCAAAATGTCCCTCGGATTTCCATCTCTGCCAAGTCTCTCCCCATAGGCTTTCCATGAATGAAGCCCTGTCTGAATCCTCACGGTTAAGAAGCCGCCGCACTCTCTCCCTCGGTTCAAGTTCATTCATAGCCGTCATTTCCTTTCAATGTATTGAAGAACCTCACCTCGCCTGTTCTCCCGCAATCGCCGCCGACTTGAGAATCTCGTCCGGCACGTTGAGCTGATAATAGTCGGCATTTTCCGGATTGATCACCAAAAGGGTCTTGCTCACGGGTCTGAATGGAATGTGGTCAAGCGACTCTCCGTTGAAAAGGCGCTCCACCAGATCCACCATATCCTTTCCCACCTGTTCAAAATCGCGCGAGACGCTCAGCGCGGCACCCCCGTCAATCGCCTGTCTGCTCACGAATCCGAACAAGGGTTTATGTGCCCGCCTTGAAGCCTGGACAATTGCCGGAAAGGCGGAATCGTTTAAATTATCCGTGATCTGGCATATCGCGGCGATATCGGTGGAGGCCAGGGCGTTGGCCGATTCAGCGACGTCGCTGCTTGTCATAACCGGCCGGGTTAAGAGCGACATCCCTCTCTTTTTCAGTTCCTCCTCGAATCGGTCCTTGTAGAACACCGAGTTCACCTCAGCCGGGACGAAGAGCGTGCCCACAGCCTTCGCATCGGGAAAGCATTTTCTGACCACTTCCGCCATTCCCGCGAAGTCGCTTTCGGTGCTGATGCCGGTGATGTTGGGCAGATGCTCCGAATTTGAAGCGCCGGCGCCCGCCGCCACCGGCGCGCCCACCGCTCCGAAGATTATTGGTATGTCGCGGGGCACGCGCCTGATGGCTGCCTGGAGGCCGGGCGTGGAAGTGATCAGCAGAACATCCGGACGCTCATCCGCCGCGGCGGTTATCAGGCTGGAAAGGACCGCCATGTCGCACTGCGCGTTTCCGACATGGAGAGTGTAGTGAACAGCATCCTGCCATCCGCGGCTCTTCAATCCGCGCATGATTCCGGTCATTATTTCATCAACATAAGCGCCGTCGGAAAAATTAACCATCCTGATGCGGCGCGGACGGTCGGGATTCCCCTTGGAGGACGCCTCATTTCCCCGCTTCTCCCGTGCCCCTTCCCTTTCAGCGGCTCCGCCCTGTGCGCCGAGCACCCGGTCCGCGCGTGCGATTATTTCAGGGGGCAACTCCAGGCCTACGGACTTGGCCGCGTCGAGGTTCAGCGTCAGACGCGTCCTGCTCATCGGACGGTAGGGCAGCGAAGCCGGGCTCTGTCCTCTCATGATACGAGCCATAACTCCGGCCGCTTCGATGCCGCCCTCGTAATGGTCGTTCGCCAGACACAGCGCCGCGCCTTGTTCGGCCAGTCCCGAGCTAAAGGCGAATACCGGCAGCCTGGCGCCGCGCGCCGCACCCGCGATAGCGGGAAAGCACGCCTCGCTCTGGTTGTCGTTTATCTGGCACACTAGATCAATCCCGCGCTGGGTAAGAGCGAGCGCAGCCGCGCTCACATCCGCAAGCGACTGCGCCGGCACGGCCACAAGCTCAAGCCCCTCGTCCGCGGCGGCCTTTTCGAGCTCATCCCTGAAAACAGTCGAATTGATCTCGGCCGGAGCGAACACAGTGCCTATCTTCCGGACGCCCGGCATGCAGGTCCTCACAATCCTCATCATTTCTTCAAAGGGGCTTCTATCGTATATCCCGGCCACATTAGGGCGGTGTTCCCGATGGGTTCCTGAATCGCCGATCATGAGCGGATCAATCGCGAGTCCGAAGACCACGGGTATATCGCGGACTTTGCGCATCGCCGTCTGAAGCGCGGGTGTTGTGATCGTGGCTATCATATCAGCCCGCCACGCCAGCGCGGCATCCACAAGCGAGTCAAGCATGGACATCTCGCCCTGCGCATTCATGATCCGCAATTCAAAATCGCGTCCTTGGGCGAAGCCCTCAGCCTCAAGTCCGTCCATCATCCCCCTGCGCGTGAGCTCGATCGCGGGCGCATCAACCTGCTCAAGCAGTGCGATGCGCCATTTCTTCACCGGCGGCCCCGCCAGCACATCGGCCGCGGCCAGGGCGGAATCGTCCAGCCGCGCGCCGCGTTCCCGAGCCTGCCGGGCGTTGAGCGCGACCTCGCTTATCGAGATGTTCTCAATCGGTATCTCGGCGGGACTGGCGCCCCGCAGAACCCGCGCAACAGGCTCCGCTGCGGCAAAGCCCGAATGATAGGGATTAAAGCCAACTGCCGCGGTCGCGCCCTGCTTCACCATATCGAGATCGTTGCAAACGAGCGGCAGACCGGCCTCGCGCGCCACGCCGGCGACCGAGGCAAACCCGGAGATTACCGTGTTATCGCCCGTTATCCACAAGGCATCAACGCCGCGCTGAGTCACGGCCAGCGCCGCCATGTGCAGGTCCGAAGAGCTTGACGCGGTGGAAGCCTCCAGCACCATCCCCCGCTCCCTCAGCAAGCCGCGTCCGATCTTCACCGCGCGCGATGAATTCAGCTCGGACGGATTGTAGATCGTCCCCGCCTTCCTGGCATCCGGCAGCAGACGCCGGATAAAATCCATGGTGTCGGCTAACGGCGGAAAAGACCCTATTCCGGTCACGTTCGGCAGATGGTTGGTGAAATCGGCGCCCGCCCCCGCCGCTATAGGGTCGTAGACGAGCGTGAAGACTATCGGAGTCTTGCCGGCCAGACCGAGCGCGGCACTCAGGCACGGGGTGGTCATGGGAACAAGAACATCCAGACCCAGTTCATCCATGTTCTTCACCATCTGCGGTATCTGCGACATATCGCCCTGAGCGTGCTGTATCTTGAGCTCCAGATTCACGCCCTCGATCAAGCCCTGAGCGGCCAGGCCGGCGCGCAGCCCCTCGATTCCTCGGTCTATCATCGGATCCGGCCCGTAATAGAAAACCCCGACACGGTGCTTTGTCTTCCCCGGCGCCGCAGGAGACGCATCATGAGCCATCGGCCTGGGAGGACCAAGCACATACGCTGCGGAGGCGAGAATATCGGGGGGAATGATCCACCTGTCGCGGAGCCGCGAGAGGATATTCGTATTGATGTAGAGCAGCGGCGGAACCACATTTTCGACGGATATGGAAGAGAGCTCGCGTCCCCCAAGCACGTCCGCCGCCAGATCGCCCACCCTCTCGCCCACCTGGTAATAATCTGCGCCGAGTCCGAGCAGGGCTCCGTTCTCCGCGTGAACGGGCGCATTTGCGAAAACGGGAATGCCGCGCTGGAGCGCGAGCTCGATCACGGTAGGCGCGGCCAACTCCACGATGTTATCGCCCCCAATCCAAATGGCCTCCACTTTGCGCTCGATCAGGGCCCTCACTGCATCCGTCACCTCGGAAGACGTGCTCACGGGCAGCTCAACGAGCCTGATTCCGAGTTCCGCCGCCACCTCGCGGGCGAGAACGGTGCAGGCCTCCGAGCAGGTCTCCGATGTACACCACACTACCCCTACGCTTTTCAGCCCCGGGTTGATGCGCTTTGCCAGACGCCACACCTCCTTCACCGGCTGAAAGGTCCCTATCCCCGCGAGATACGGGGGGCGTTGCTCAGGATGTTCCCTTGAAAAGCCGACGCCGGATTGGAAGGGGTCGGTCACGGTTCCGAACAGGTGGGGCAATTGCCTGTTTTTGTTAGCAGCGGCCATCACCTGAAGGGCGGGCGTGCTGAAAGTGATGACCATCCGGCTGTCGCTGTCGGCTATTGCGGCGGCTATGGAATTGGCCGTGGCAAGGTCGGCATCGGCGTCATATCGCCGCACGGCGATCTGGCGCCCCTCGCGGAATCCGCGCGCGGCAAGCCGATCGAGGCAGCCCTGAACGCTCTCGTTCAGCAGGTCGCGCGGTGAGAACTGGAACACCGAGATCACTGACAGGTCGGAAGCCGGCTTCACCATCCTGCTCCAGTCGGAAGCGAGCAGGATGGCGGCACACGCCGCTATCAGCGCCAGCCCCAGCCACGTGTTTTTCAAAAAAGTTCTCATTGCTCTTGGAAGCCGGGCAACGACGACTGCCGACGCGAGGACTCGAATTGGAAAGAAGATGTCGAAATCAGCGCGACGAGGCAACAAAAATATTGCGGCAGCCGGAAATATCGGGACCGACAGCCGGATCAGCGCTTTTGGCGATTTCCGGCGCACGATGATGTCGTCGAAAGCCGCCGCTATCGAATCCAGCGGATATGGCGACTCCATATCATACCAGAGGGACGCGTCCAATCTTCCCTGCAGCACCAGTTCTGAAACCGTCTGGTGTGTTTCCGACTCGTCATATGAAGCCGGATGAACAGTGAACGCACCGCGCACCTTTTTCGGATTGATGGCTATTTTGCCTATGTCGTCAATTCCGTAAGTGCAATACCTGCCGCCCGGCTTCAGGAAGGGCAGCACAAGGTCGGCGATGCCGATGCGTCCGATGGCATCCACCGCGAAATCAAACCCGCCAGCGGGCAGCACCTGGTTCCATCGTGCGGCTTCCCTTCGGCATCCGGCAGTCCATCCGCGCACATGGCCCAGTGATCCACCGCGATCCCGACTTCAGCAAAACCGCCCCAGTTCACTGAAATGCCGGCGGAGGGTGGAGTTCCACCCCGGGTGACAATGTCCTCTATCCGGTAGTTTCTCACCTTCCGTCCCAGTTCCACCACGCGCCCGACGCTCTCGTGCCCGAGCAAGCTGTAGTTGAACGCAGCCAGCACGACCTCGAACTTACCACTTCGAACGAGATGCGCAAGCTAATAGGCAGTCGTTCCGCCAAGCCCGAGATACCTGATCACACACCGCTTCTTCAGATCGAGCATAACGTCAAGAGCAGTTTCAGGCTCTGCTCTATGGAAGCAAGGAGGCTGTCCCTGCTGCGCGGATCGAAGGGCTGGGGCCTGCCGCCAAGTTTCGTTGATATCACCAGCGGAGCATCAGTGTCATGGGCAAATGGGGACCCATAGAGGTGTTGGCGTCAAATGCCAGAGTTTAAACCGGGACAAACGGCACAAGCTCCGTGCTCAGCGTGTAGTTATTCACGTAGCCCGGCCACCAGACAGGACCATGACCCGGAAGTTTAGCCCGCGTCTCATCCCAGATATCCGGTTCCTCGGCGATATCGGCATGGTTCAAAACAAACGCCTTAAGAGAGCGCTCACCGGGCAATGGACTTGATGTGCCGGATGCTGATTCCGGCGCTTTCGAGCGGGGTGAGCGTTGTGCTGTCCTGCTCGTAGCTCAGCCACGAAACTCCGTTCGCGCGCGCGAAATCGGAGACAGCTTTGAAATCTATGACACCACTGCCGAGTTCTGTTATCTTTCCATCGGCGGTGATATCCTTGACGTGAATAAGCGGAATCCTCTCCGCATGCTTGCGCATGTAACCGATCACGTCCTCACCGCCGAGCTTGATCCATGCTGTGTCCGCCTCAAATTGCATCTGTGGCGCCTCATCCAGCAGTCTGTCCATTATCGCCTGTCCATCAGGCATCTTCTGGAACTCGTGGGAATGGGCGTGATAGCAGAGCGTCAGTCCGCGGCTCGCGGCCAGGTCGCACGCCTTTTTCGCATAGCGGACGACTTCCTTATCTCGCACCTTGTCAAGCCCGGCTAAGCGCGAGCCCATAATTAGCTGTAA
>CAYWJE010000237.1:0-5719 GCA_964458525.1 uncultured Verrucomicrobiota bacterium | reverse complement strand
TTATCTTTTTTCTTGACACCCTTTTTCAAGGACTGATTATAAGTTCTCTTGCATTCCGCGCCTTGTCGGTCCCTGACTCAAGCATCAGCCTTATTCAACACATATCACATTCAAGTGTCAAGGATTGTTTTTGATCATAACCTTAACAATATAACTCAGGTATGAATGTGGGGTGGTGGTAGGGGGTGTTCAGAGCGCTTCCGTCTTCGCTCAGAAGCTTCACCGAGCTGCGCGCGGGCAGGTTGTCTCCATTGTTTTGTTATTTATCGCGGTTTTCAAAGCCCTGGACCGGGAGGTGGCCTGCCCGCGATATGTGCGTTCCGGTGTGCCGCTGTATTAGCATACTGCAAACCCTTTGCAATCCCGACCTTCAAGAGTCGGGGCAGCTGTGGTATAATGGCCTCACCCGCAGGGCGGTCTTAATGGCAACAAATGTAACAAATCAAAGTAGTCAGAAGTCAGAATACAGAATACACAATATAGAAACCCTGTAATGCCAGATGGCTTCCGAACCATCTTTTGCGTATTCGTTTAACTCACATAGGTTTCTCATTCTGACTTCTGAGTTCTGAATACTTGAGTAGTAATGATTTCATTGTTTTAAGAAAACCCCGTCACGGATTCAGGTCTTCTTAAAGGATGCCTGCTGTCCCCGCTGACCCACTGATCTCATCACGGATTAAGAGAGTATTCATACGTGTTTCAGGGAAATCCCGGCGACAGCGGCGAACATATAGGCATATGGCATATGGAGTGGATGCAGCGTGATGCAGGAGTGCCCGTGTGGCACTTGCAGGGCGCCCACGGTTTGCCACTGCAGGGTTCCGGGTTTCGTAGGTTTGACAATTCCTTCTATTTTTCCCTGTCTGGAGGCGATGCGAAATGTGGATCCGTGAAAAGGACGCGCGCAGGCGAGCAGAATTCGCGCTTCGTAGCGTCCAGCGCGTTTCGCGGCGACATTCCAGTTCAACGACTGTTCCGTGGTCAGCCATCCGTTTGCCACACTGAAGCTTTGAGCCTTTTTTCCCTTTTTGAGCGTACCTCCCGGCGCAATGTATATTCGCGAACCCTTAACGCCAAGTCCCTTCGCCTTTGCATCGGCCGCCGCAAGAAACATGGGGCGATCGGCCTTCAATTCCGCCAGTCTTTCGGGCAGGTTTGTTTGTTTGTCCGTCAATGATTCGGTTCCGTCCGGAAAATCAAGACGGATCACGTTAAGCGCGGCATCCGGAGGCATCATGGGCAGGCCTCCTATTTCAACGCCTTTTTCCATGGTTCGCACCGACAGCTTTTTTTTGCCTGTGAGCAGGAAAGCTTTTGCCGGTTTGCGTCGGAGGGCAGGCAGCGTTACGCGGTCCGCATCCGGCCAACGAGGCAGCATCAGATAGAGCGATTTCGCATTGCGCGTTGCCGGCATGTTATCGAATTTGGAACCATGAGGCAGCGGCAGTGTCTTAAATACAGCCTCTCCGTTGTCGCGCAGCCATTTGCCGACCTTGGCCATGCGGTCGGACTGCTCCTTTGGTATTCGTCCGTCAGGGTGCGGGCCGACGTTGAGCAGGTAGTTTCCGCCCTTGCTGATAACGCGGACGAGATTCTCGATCAGGCTGGGTATGCTGCGCAGGGGTGAATCTGTTTTATAGCCCCAGCTCACCGGGCTTACCGAGTCGCATGCCTCGAACATGTAGCCTGTGAGGTCATCGGGGAGGGTACGCTCGGGAGTGAAGATGTCGCCGTATCGCGCGCGATCATTCACCACTGCGCCCGGCTGATATTTCTTGATCAACCGGTAGATTTTGCGACCCTGCCATTCCTCTTCCGATTTGTGTGTTCCATCGAACCAGATTCCGTTGATTTTTCCGTATTTGGTGCAGAGTTCCTCAACCTGTCCGTGATAGTAGCGCACATATGCAGGCCAGTCCGGTTTCTGGCCGGGAAGGGGGAATTGCACGTCCTTAAAGGCGCCCGGCTGATGCACGAAATTGGGATGATGCCAATCCGGCTGTGAGTAATAGATGCCGATTCGCATGCCGCGTCGCTGGCAGGCGGAGACGAGTTCGCCCACGAGGTCGCGCCCGAACGGGGTGTTGGTGATTTTGAAATCGGTCAGCGAGCTATCGAATAGACAGAAACCGTCATGGTGTTTCGCGGTCATGGCTATATAGCGGCATCCGGCGCGTTCTGCGACATTTACCCATTCATCGGCATTGAACCGTGACGGGTTGAAACGCCGCATGAGCTTTTCATATCTTTTCCTCGGAATCTGCTCCTTGTATTGGACCCACTCTCCCCGGCCAAGCAGGGCGTAGAGTCCGAAGTGTATGAACATCCCGAATCGGGCGTCCCGGAACCACTGCAGTTTAGGGTCGTTGATCGCTTTTCTACAGACAATAGGCATTTGTCGTTTCCTTCCGTTGTTTGTGCCACTCGTGTTCTCCTCTGTTATATTGACGGCCTGTCCGCAATGCTTGCGCACAAGCGCTGCAGTCGGGCGGGCAAGCCGCGCCTCGATGAGACATGAGAAACCGCGGCCATCCCCGACCTCAAAGTCCCGACTCTCCGGGAGGTCGGGAGTAGGGGCGGCTACAGAAGAAAGAAACGCAGATTGAATCCATGTCTCTGTTATTTTCTATTTTCCACATTCAATCTGGAACTCAGGAAAGCAGGAAACGGAAGGAACAACATTGTTCTGATTTCTGACTCCTGAATTGCTGATTGCTGAGTAACGTATCAGGTGCTAATACAGCGCGTGCTCTGTCCATGCATTATTTCATCGAGCCGTTTGGACATGGAGTCTGCCACATCCTTTCTTTGAGAAGCGAGGTTTGCGATCTGACCGATGTCCTCTGAAAGATTGTAAAGCTGCGGTTCCGCTGAATTGCCGAGTTCGGTTCCCGTCTGTGGCTGGATGGCTGCGCCCTCATAGGGAGAAATGAACACCCATTCGTCCCGGTGCATTACGGTCCTGGCCTGTAGTCCTTCCACCACCATTTCTCTTCGGCCCTTGTCGTGCTTTCCGAGAAGCGCGTTGATGAGGTTGAGGCTGTCGGGCGCTTCGTTTTCGTCCAGTTGCCGACCCGTCATCCCGGCGAACGAGGCATAGAGGTCCACATGGCTTATCAAGGCATCGGAATCTCCCGGCTCGACTGCGCCGGTCCATCTGAGAATGAATGGAACACGGGTGCCGCCGTCGAACATGCTGTACTTGCCGCCGCGCAGAGGTCCAGCCGGCCTGTGACCGTCGTTCTGTTCAGCGGCGCGGTCCTTGTAACCGTCATCGAGCACCGGTCCATTGTCGCTCGAGAAGATGATAATGGTATTTTCCTCCAGGCCGAGGCGTTTGAGGGCCTTGAGCATTTCGCCGACGCACCAGTCCATTTCGACGATCACATCCCCCCGCGGCCCGAGCTTCGTGGCGCCCTTGAAGCGCGGGCCGGGCAGACGCGGCACGTGCGGCTGGTGAAAGGCGTAATACAGGAAGAAAGGCGCTTTCTTGTTTTCCTCCACGAAGCCTACCGCCTTCTCGACGAAGACTTCGGCCATTGTTTCGTCGTTCCACAGCGCGGCTTTTCCGCCGCGCATATGGCCGATGCGGCTCACGCCGTTGACGATAGAGGCGTCGTGGCCGTGACTGTATTTCATCTTGAGCAATTCCGGGTTGTTCCGGCCGGTCGGCTGGTCTGGAAAGGCCTTGTTCCAGTCGTAGGTCACTTCTATCGGATCGTCCGGATCGAGGCTGGCCACCTTCCCGTTTTCAAGGTAGACGCAGGGCACCCTGTCGTTTGTTGCCGCCATGATATAAGAGTAATCAAATCCCGCCTCGTTGGGGCCTGCGCTTATTGTCTTGTTCCAGTTGAGATCCCCGCGGCCGAGGCCGAGATGCCATTTGCCGATGACCCCGGTCTTGTAACCCGCGTTCCTGAGCATTCCGGGCAGGGTAGGGGTGTCGCGCCCGATGATCATCGGCGCGTCGCCGGCGAGAATGGCCGCGCGCGGATTGCGCCAGGGGTAGGAGCCGGTGAGCAGGCTGTAGCGGGAGGGGGTGCAGGTGGCGGCCGTGGCGTAGCCCTGGTGGAACTTGACGCCAGCCGCGGCGAGGCGATCCAGGTTCGGGGTCGGGATGCCCGTTGCGCCATAGCAGCCGATATCCCCAAACCCGAGATCATCGGCATACATTATGATGATATTGGGATGCTTTGCATTTATTGTCATATTGTCCGCCTTTCACTGAGTGACACTTCAAGTATTACGCCAAGCGCTGAAATGCAAGTCTAAAAACTCACGAATGCCATTCTTGCTTGACATTCTGTGGTGAATAAGGGCCGCTGCAATCAAATCATCAGTCGAGCATATCGTGCATGATAACATAACATCTCCAGTCAGCCAGTCTAACCGTATCTTGCGGCAGCTTGACAATAGTCAAGCCCGAAATCCCCCTTTCTTTTTCCATAGAGACGGCGGCCTGCCATCCAGACTTGGAGACGGCGGTCCCCGCCGTTTCTTTTTCGATCTCCCTTCAGGCATCCTTCTTGCGCCTGCCTATCCGTATCACGCAGGCAGGCGCGACGCGCAGAAGAAGTTCGAGGATTTCAGTCGGCGCTATCTCTCCGACCCGCGCGCTGCTGAAGCCGCTGTTCGTATCGGAATATGCGATTACCGGATGGGCGGCAGGACAGCCCGCGCTCTTGAGGCATGGAACAGGACTGTGAACATGGAGATCATGCAGAAGCGCGCGTCTCCGGCGCTTCTTCTGGGACTGGAACAGTTTGCCGCTTATCACAGGATTCAGAAGAATGGGCGCGAGCTTGAGAAGACACTGTCGCGCCTGGCGGAGTTCTTTCCGGCGAATGCCATCACCGTCCGAGAACACGCGTCCTCCGCCCGCGCGCGGCTGGAAGCCGGGGATTATGCGGGCGCAGTCGCGCTTTACAAGACGGTTGCCGCGCATTTGAAGGGCGATGATCTTCTGAATTACGATCTGGCCAGGGAATTGTCCGCTCCGGATAGTTCGGTCAGGGCAATCCTTGTTTCCGCCGGCAGGCATCTTTCGGAAAACTCCGTCCCCCTGGCAACTCGTCTCTATAGCGAGGCGCTGAAACGTAATCCCGCGGGAAGCGATAAGCATGAGGCGATGACGAAGCTTGGATGGTGTCTTTACCTGCAGAAGAAGGACAAGGAATCGGAGAGGTTGTGGCGGAACGTGATCGCATCGGCGCCGAAGGGGGATGAGTGGCGGGGCAAGAGCCGCTGGCACCTGGTGGTTCTGAACGCGGGCGTGTTCGACAACGTGAATGAAGCCATTGCCTTGTGCGAGGAGCAGGCGAAGGAATTCGATTCGTGTTTCTTTCACGAGCAGGCGCTCTTTTCGAAAGCATGGCTGCTGTGGACCCGGAAACGCTGGACGGAGTCGAAGGCGGCTTTTGACGATTTGATCAGTCATTACCCGGAAAAGGCGGTTCATCCGCCGATAGTGAAATATATCGAGGAATGCGAACAGGGGCTGAGCGCGCGGCGGTGAAGGCGGGGGATAGCCACGGAAACCACGGAAGGTTTATAAGCGTTCATAGTTCACGGTTCACGGTTGCGAGGCAACTTGGCCGGAAACAGCAGAAGAAGACGGAAGCATCAAAGAAGTCTGAAAAACTGTGAACTATGAACTGTGAACCGTGAACGGGCATAAAATGCCGGACATCTATTTCAAATGCGAATGCGGGAAGAG
>CAYWJE010000236.1:0-5729 GCA_964458525.1 uncultured Verrucomicrobiota bacterium | reverse complement strand
AAGAAGCTCGCGATTGCTGCTGAGACGCCGGACAAAAAGGAGCGGGGATAAGTGACATTCCAAAAAGGCAGGTTCGTCAGCCCATATACTTGATCAAATGCTTGATTCCCGCGAGATTGTTGTTGCAAGCGGCCAAATACAAATGTGTCAGCAAAATCATAACCGAATTTTGCGCTCATAGACAATATCGTTTGTATTATTATGCAGGAAGAAAGTGAAAGATCGGGGCGGTGGGAGTTGAACCCACGGCCTCTTGAACCCCATTCAAGCGCGCTACCAGGCTGCGCTACGCCCCGATAATCAGGAAAAACGAAAACACCTTACCACGACAGGCGAACGAGGTCAACCCCGTTGAACAAGAAGTTCGCGCGCATCAAGACAAGAGATGGTTATTGAAGAAATCAAGCGACTTCCTGCCGCCCCACCCGTGTTCACCGTGGTGAAGATCAAGCTGCAGCCTTTCGGACACGCCGGCCGCCCCGTAGATCTTCCGCACTTTTTCGAAACATGCCATTGCCGTATCCACCTTGAAGCAGGAATCATTCGCGCCTATGTCAACCAGAAGAGGAAGCGGCGCCAGCAGGCCCTGAAGATCGGGAAGGTCAATGAGCTTGAAAAGACCCGGACAGACCTGCATACCGCAATAGTTCGTATCACGAACACCGAAGTGTGCCCATAGATCGCTGTAGCACATGATCTCGGCCGCCTTGAAACGCCTGTCGCAAAGTGCCATCCAGAGTGTCATCGTTCCGCCGCTGCTCAGTCCCATCACGCCCAGCCTGCCGCCGTCAACACCAGGAAGCGTGCAGGCGAAATCAACGGCAGCCTTGCCGTGTGCCACGTTGATCGAAAGCGAGGTCATTCCAAGCATCGTGGCGTGAAGGTAATAGAGATTGCACCAATCGCGGCCGCCGTTCTGGTTGCGGTGATTGGGCTTCTGGCTGTCGTTCCGCTCTCCGAACCCTATCCAGTCTATCGCGAAGGTTACGAATCCCTTTTTCGCCATCTGGTGCCCGTAGTTGTAGTTCATCAACGCAATATCATTGCGCATGGCGGGCGACGAGTCATTGCCCATCACCGGCTCCTTTCCAAAAGCGCCGTGCCCGTGACAGCAGAATAAGCCGGGTCGTTTCTCGCCACGCTTAAGATCTCCCGGGAAGTTCACGAGAAACGTGGCCGAAATGTGTTTCTGCACATCAATCAACCATTTCTGCTTCACCAGGCCGTCGTGCTCCCATTCGGCGAGAAGCTGCGGCTTCAGCGGAACCTTGGCGGGCGAATCGCCGAGGGTCTTCAAGACCAGCGGCAGGGTCCTCTTTTTCCACATCGTGAACGTTTTTCGAGCACCGCCGCGGAAAGCGCAAAGCGGCTTATGCTCAAGCGCCATCTGCTCGAACATCTGCTGCGGGCTCAGATTACGAAATGACATGCCATTCCCTCCTGGTTTGAATGTTCCGAATCTCTCAAATCTTCCGATAGATGTCAAGTTAGCGCAAATCCGCATTCAGAAGATGCGAAGCAAGTGGGCCTCATGTTCGCTGGGGAGGTGATCAGCTTCAGCGAATCTCTTCTCAGCGAATGCGAAAAGTTCCAGCGCTATGCAATCGTGCACGAACTCCTGCACCTCCGCATTCCCAACCATGGAAAGGTCTTCAAGAGCCTGATGTCCATCTATGTGCCGGACTGGCGGAAATGGGAGAAACAACACGGTTGAAGCAACCCATTGAGCCGGAACCACACACCCGGTTCACTCCCGGCACATCCGCCTTTCCAGGCGGGTGAAGTCGGCTTCAACAATTCAGCTGGTAACAATTTCGGAGAAGTGTAATAGTATGCCGCGTTTGAATCAACTGTAATCAAGGTTGTTGTAGCCAAGGTTATTTTCGATGAATTTTCTGTATCGCAAGCGCGCTGAAATATCAACTCTCCTTTTCATGTGCGCGATCTATTTCTTCTCCTACTTCCAGCGGGTCGCGATACCGGGCACGCTGTTCGACCAGTTACAGACGGGTTTTTCAGCCTCGGCCGCCGCGATTGCGGCGCTTAGCTCGATCTTCCTTTACATCTACGGCGGCTCGCAGCTCTTCGTGGGCATGCTGGCGGACAGGTGCGGCGGGGCGCGTACGCTCATCGTCGGGGGATTGCTGATGAGCATCGGATCGGTGCTCTTTCCGCTGTCTGAATCGCTCACCATGCTCTACGCCACGCGCGCCCTGGTTGCGGCGGGATCCAGCATGATATTCATCAGCCTGGTCAAGGAAGTTGACGAGCTTTTTGAAGCGAGTCATTTTGCGATGGTCCTGGGCGCCGCCGTGGTTCTGGGCTATGCCGGGGGACTCGCAGGCACACTTCCCCTGGACCGCGCTTCGGCGGCCTTCGGATGGCGCAACGCATTGCTGGTCGCGGGGATTCTGAGCGCGATCGCCCTCGCGCTCACCTGGGTAGTGCTCGGCCGCGCCGGGCTTCTTCGCAAAACGTGCACGATTGGACAACCGCACAAGTTCCTCGAAATTCTGCGAAATCCCGCCTCCCTGCCTATCCTGATCTCCGGATCAATCAACTTCACGATCTATTTCCTGTTCCAGGCCACAATAGGCAAGAAGATGCTCACGGACTGCAGCGGTATGAGCTCGGCATCAGCAGCTGCTGTAGGTTCGCTGATGATGTCCATGATAATGGGAATGGCGTTCGTATCCGGTCCCCTTTCGCGGGCTATCGGAAACAGGCGAAAGCCGATTCTCGTGGTGTGCACCTTCTTAACGCTGGCCGCAACAACGGTGATGACAGCCAATATGTTCATGGGTCCAAGCCCGAGACTGCTGTCATGCTGCCTCGCCCTCATCTCCGTGGCTGCCGGGTGTAGCATCCTCTTCACCTCCATGATGAAGGAGGTCAATCCACCCGGGTCGGCGGGAACCTCGACCGGGATGCTGAATGCCGTGGCTTACCTGGTCGTTGCCGTCACAACGCACATGGCAGGCATAATAATGGACCTGTTCAAGGAGCAGTCCGTGCAGAGGGAAACGGCGCTGATATACCCTTCCACAGCCTACATTGTCGTGCTGCTCTGCTGCGTCGGGATGGCACTCTTCTCTTTCATTTCTTCGCTGTTTATCCGGGAAACAAGAAGCGTCTCGATATACGGGCAACTGGCACGAAAAAGTTCGGAACCGGACTCCGTCGGTCAACCGGCATGACTCGTGCGAGGATGTTTATACCACACGTTCATGCTTTCAATCGCGCCGGCAATACCCGTGTTGTTCACAAGCGTCCCGCAGAAATGGTAACCATGCCGTCTGAACACCATGTTCATACCCGTCGAAACGCCGCGCGCGATTGTCATCCAGACGCGAAGCCTGTAAGTTGACGCCGCCGCGCCCTCCGCCCTGCCGAGCAAGACAGTCGCCAGCCCCGCCCCCCTCGATTCGGGAAGCGTGGCAAAGTCGGTCATTTCCGCATATCCTTCATCAGGATGACACTCCGCAGAGCAGGCTGCCATCAGGCCCGCATCCCCGATGGCCAGATTGTACAATACGTGGTTGTGCATCGTTGAGCGAATGTAATCCGGATCATGAATCGGGAACGGATACGAGGCAAAAACACGTCGATAGAGATTCGCCAACCCGCGCGCATCCGCCAGCCCGGCAAGTTTCAACCTGAACCCGGAAGGGATGACCCTCGCTTTGTCCGACGGACGAACCTGCCGGCAGGCGTTAAGAACAGCTTCGACCTTTCCGGCTGAAGCATCCTTCCGGCGCGCCTTATCAATGAACAGCCCCATGAAATGCATACCGGAGCCATCCTCCATGAAGCTCGGAATTCGAGCTTCCGTAATGAAACCAGCTCGCCGGAAAACCGACTCAGCGGCGTCCGGCACCTTCGCAAATATCTTGCCATATCCTTTTATTTCCGCGAGTTTAAGCGCCTCGCGCACCACTTGCCCGGGGCTTTCCCTGCCGAATTTCATAATATACACCCGATCGCTGGTCGTACCGTGGCGCAAAACCGCATTTCCTTTTGTCTTCAGAATACTATCGCTCATTACACTGCTTCCCTTCCAGCACCGGCCGTTGCAAAGGACACGCCTACAAACGCGACCGCCGAAGCCGCGATACCGAACACAACAGGCTCCAATCCCAGGTCAAAGAAGAATGAGTGCATCATCGCGGGCATTTGATCGGCTGTTAAAGGCAGCAGATTTGCAACCAGTCCTCCGACAAGCATCCCGGACATAGCTCCCGCGGAGGTTGACCTGCGCCAGAAAAAGGCGCCCAGCGTGGGAACGAAGAGTCCGGCAACCATGAATCCATACGCGTCAAAAACGCCCTCTATAACGGTTCCGAAGCGGCGCGCATAATACACGGCAATCAACCCGACCAGCAGTGTCACCACCTGTGAAACACGGACCATCGTGCGTTCGGAGGCTTTCCTGAATGCGTAACGCTGGAGAAAATCGCCGACGATATTGCCGGAAGAAGCCATCAGACAGCTGTCGGCCGTTGACATTATGGCCGAGAAGTATGCCGCGGCCACCACACCGGCGATCCCGATGGGCAGTATATCATTGATCATTCGCGGCAGCCCCAGCTCCTGGCCGCCGGGAATATCGAGTAGCTCCGGATACAATGCCCGCGCGCACATACCAAGGATGACTCCGACAAAAGCCATTATGGGGTACTCAAAGAAACCTGCGATATACCATGCTTTCCGTCCGTCCCTGGCATCCTTACAGGCATACATCCGCTGATACAGCGTCATTCCGACAAGCCATATCGGCACGATAGCCACCATCCAGTTGATGAAGGTGATGAATGAGATATTCCGCAACGAGAAGAATTCGTCCGGCAAAATCGAACGCAACGCGCTCCATCCGCCCACCTCTCGAAGCGCCAAAGGCAGTGCGAGGCCGGCAAGCCCGAACAAAAGAACGATCCATTGAATGAAATCGGTATAGATAACAGCCTTAATCCCGCCCATAACGGTATATGCCACGATTATGAAAGCCATCGCATAAAGCGAGAACTCGAACGGGTCGAGACCGAACGGCGCGGTTCGAAACACCGTTTCGGATGCGAGAGTCGCGCCGGCCCGAATCTGGCTCCCCGTGAACATGAGGTAGCCCACGGCTGAAATCACGGCGGCAAGAGCCGCAACCTTGTTGTTATAACGTTGGCGGAGAAAATCAGGATAGGTGAGCATGCCGTGCTTTGCATCGAGCAATTTGACTCGAGGAATCACAAAGACGGCTGTCAACCAGGCGCCAACGAGCCCGGTGAAGAGAAGCCAGGATCCCGACAAGCCCATCAGGAAACCGACCCCTCCAAGCCCTATCGAGAACCCGCCTCCGACATCGGTAGCAACCACCGAAAGCCCCAACGCCAGGGGCGGCACCTTACGTCCTCCAACATAGTAATCCTCTTTCGAGCGATTGCGCCGATAATGGTAGTAACCAACGCCCAGTATCCCCAGCATGTAAATTGCAAAAATCACATAATCCAGTGTGCTCATAATCATACCTCCAATAATCGGGATAGAGCCGCAGCGCGGCACCTCATGAACCGCTATCGTCGTTCCCCCCGTTGCGCCGCTCCAATCGTTCCAGATTGCTGGGCGTCAGCGATATTGCTCTGTCGTAGTCGGCCAGCAGCGATTCTATGCCCACAGCCCTGTATTCTTCCGCACTCTGTACTTCGCTCTTCAGGAGGTTCCCTGTCAGGTCAAAGAGCGGG
>CAYWJE010000235.1:0-5762 GCA_964458525.1 uncultured Verrucomicrobiota bacterium | reverse complement strand
AATCCTCCGGCCGGACTCGGCGCTCTTGATTGCGCCAAAGACCATTGCCAGGCTTTTGATGTTGTCGGTGCACACCGTTTCCGGCGCGCGGCCCGCGCGCAGCGATTCGATGAAATGCCGGATCGTCAGAGCGTGGCCAGAAGCCTTGTTCTTGCCGTGGGCGGGGATCGGGACTTTTTTGAGTGGGTTGAAGAAGGTCTTGGCATTCTTCTTCACGGCTTCGGCTTTAAAACCGTCGGCGCCGTCCCACGAGGCGCTGCCCGATGACGCTATTGCGTGCCAATTACATTCCCATGTCGTGTTCAAGCCCTCTGAGCACCAGCTTCCTCTGTAGTTGTAGACAATCCCGTTGGTCATCTCAAAAATGGCCGAAGCCGAAGCGCCGTGTGAATACCAGGAGCCCTCGGGATTCCATTCATGGCAGAACACAGCCTCGGCGTCGGCGCCCGAAATAAGACGCGCGGCGTCGAAAGTATGAATGGCCATGTCGAGAATGAGCGGGTGCTTCATCTCGTCCCGAAAGCCGCCGAAATGGGCTCCGATGTAGAAATCGCTGTTCAGCGTGGTGAGCGTTCCGAGTTTGCCCGAGGCTATAAGCTTTCGATAGGCCCTTATCCTCGAGTCGTTCCTGCGATTCTGCATCACCGCGTAGATGCGCCGTGCCTTTTTGGCCACAGCGACCATCTTCCGAGCGTCCTCCATGTTGCTTGCCATGGGCTTTTCGCCAAAAACGTGACAGCCCTGTCGCAGAGCTTCGAGAGTGACTGTGACGTGTGATTCCGGGGTTGTGCAGTCGAATATGGCATCAGGCCGGGTGGTCTTGAGCATCGTCCTCAGGTCGGAGCCTGTGGCGGCCGAAGCGAGGACAAATTGCTCCTTACGCTTCCGGGCGTTCTCCTCGTTGATATCAACGAGCCCGACGATCTCGACGTTCTTCAACGCGGGAACGGATGCGAACCATGCCTGGCTGATTCCTCCACAACCCACGACCACAATCCTGATTTTCTTCATACTGTCTCCTGTATTGCGCCGGAGCAACCAGCACTCATTTCACTATGATTTCCTTCAAGGCTCTTTTTGGGACATGATGTCCGCCCTGACTGTCTCTCCAGTACTTTATGTCCCCGCCCTTCACCTTTTCAAGAAACACCTGTTCAGTAGACTTGCCCAGGGCCAGCACCAGCAGTATGGAGAAGCGGGATGGCAGTTTTAAAATTTTCTGCAGGCGCGGGCGGCTCACGGAGCCGAGAATGCATCCGCCAAGCCCCATTTCCGCCGCTCCGAGCATGACGCTTTGCGCAGCTATGCCGTGATCGCAGCCGGGCGCTTCCGCGATAGTTGTGTCACAAAGCATGATGATGTAGGCAGACGGACGTTCGCCTTCCGCCGGACCTGGCCAATCCTTGAGATAGCCGGCCCATGCAAGGCATGAAAATATCTGACTATTGAGTTTCGGGTCGCAAGAAATGCAGTATTTCAAAGGCTGGAGATTGCCGCCCGATGGGGAAAGCCGTGCGAGATCAACAAGCTTGCGCAGGTCGGATCGTTTGATCCTGGCATCCTGACGAAAACGGCGGAACGTTCTGCTTTGGACAACGAGCTTTTTCAAGCCGGATTTCATCATGACCTCCAAGCATTTGGCGCGCGTTCCCGCGTGAACGACAGCGACAGTTGAATTGCGGTGTAACATAGACATTATATTGGCTGGTGTCAATGGACATTTCAGGGTAAGGGCGCATCTGCGATTCGTTGCCCATCGCCTGTAGCCACGCCCCAACTCTCCAGGAGGTCGGGGCCACGGGGGCCGCATGCGCTCTCTGAGGCAAGACCGGGGAGTCCTGACATCCTGCACCTGATCGGAGATGCGCCCCCAGTGTGAGAAATGGTGAAAAAAGTGTTGACTAGCGCTAAGTATGAATTACAATTTTCAAAGATTTAAGATTGCTTCATTGGTTGGGTTCGGCAGGCGCCCTGCTTAGAGCTTGGGTGTTGAGAGCCTGCCGGGTTCTGGAACTGCAGCGCGTTTTGCGCCGATGGAACTGCGACACAGTTCGCGCTGTTTAATTGGGCCATGGCGGCTTCTGCGACCGGGCGACCGGACTGTCTGCCGAGGCCCGCTTTTGAAGGAGGGTTGAACAGATGGGGAAAGCATTATCGAAGAGCCAGATTATCGCAGGTGTTGCGGAGGGCGCCGGAATCAACAAGAAGGATGCGGCCGCGGCGCTGGACACGCTTGTGTGCCTGGCATACCAGAACGCCGCTGACGGGTTCACCATTCCCGGATTGGGCAAGCTGGTCCTCGTCCAGAGGAATGCCCGCAAGGGGCGCAATCCGGCGACGGGCGCGGAGATCATGATTCCGGCCAAAAAGGTCGTGAAGTTCCGGGTTGCCAAGGCGGCGAAAGATGCGTTGCTGAAGTGCGGCTCATGCTGTGGATGCGGCAGTTGATTGATGTCTATTTGGAAAAGGCCGGGGCGTAAGCCGCGGCCTTTTTCATTTCCAAGCCGGAGTAGTGGCAATGAAGCTTGCTTTCTGGAAAATGCATGGCGCGGGCAACGATTTCATTCTTGTTGACGGCCGTTCCGCGACCGGCTTCCCGCCAGCTGCTGCTGTCGTGGCGAAGTTGTGCGACCGCAAGCGTGGCGTGGGTGCTGACGGACTGATAGTGCTCAGCCCATCCCCGACATCGGACGTGAGGGTACGTTTCTTCAATGCAGACGGCTCAGAGGCTGAGATGTGCGGAAATGGTGCGCGCTGCGCGGCGTTACTGGCCTTTGATCTCAGCTTGGCGAAGAGAGAGATGCTCATTGAAACGGGCGCGGGCACCGTGGGCGCTGAGATAGCATCCGGCCTGGTGCGCGTGAAGATGCCGCGACCTTCCGGCTGGCGCCTGGGTCAGTCGCTCGAAGTGAATGGCGACACCCTCGCTTACGATTTTGTGAATACAGGAGTGCCGCACGCCGTTATAGAGGTGTCCGATCTCGACAAGGTGGACGTGCAGGCAGCCGGCTCCGCCGTGAGGCACCATCCGGCATTTGCCCCCGCTGGAACCAATGTGGACTTCATGCTGGTGAGCGGCACGAATGCTCTGAGCATGCGGACGTTTGAACGCGGTGTTGAGGCGGAGACTTCCGCTTGCGGCACGGGCGCGGCGGCATGCGCGCTCATCGCCGGTCGCCTCGGCAAGGTCGTCCCGCCGGTGAGCGTGAGGTGTGCAAGCGGAGATATCCTTGAGGTTGATTACCGCATGGTTGACGATGGAGCCGAAGATGTGAGCCTCTCAGGACCCGCCTGCCACGTGTTCCAAGGCACGGTCGAAGCGGGGTGCGCCTGTTGATGGAAACGCGGCCTTCATGTCCTTCATGCTCTTCATGCCCTTCATGGTGAATGAAAAAAGCAAAGGTGCGGAGGCGGAAACGGGAGTATATCTCACAAAGCCGCACTTGTCCGCCTCCGCCACCTGCCCGCAGTGCTTGCGCACAGGCGCTGCAAGCGGGCGGGCGGACAGGCGTGGTGGAAAGCACGCAAAGGCAATCAACCCTCCGTGCCGCTGCAGGCTTCATTCCTCAGCGACCCGAGGAATGAGGCGGCGTATTTCGGGTGAAATCCACATATTGGACGCATCGGGGATTTGCCGCCGTTTCATTTCTCTCTGCCGTATGGCGCTGTGTCCTCCGCCACACGGAAGCTCGATCCTTGCGCGGTTGCCAGTGGAAAGCCGTATTTCTTACGAATATCCTGAACCTCGTGATGGATGACCTTCAGTGCTTCATTGGTCGTCAACCCTTTCGTCTCGTCAGCCACGGACTCCTTCCACTCCCAAACTTCGCGTAATGCGCGAGGTACCGCATCTTCATTCTTCATTGTATTCATCTTCCATCTCCATTGGTGATACAATTCTGGGCGAGCGTATATACCCTGCCGCATGATTTATCGCCGTGAACCTCGCTTCCCGCCGCAGATTTGCCAAGTGCTTGAAGTTCCAGGACAAAACAACATCCATTTCAAAAACTGTTGCATAAGCGACATGCAGCGCATCATCTCGCTTCCGCTCCGGCACAACACCTTCACGCAGATATGCATCCGCCAACAGTGCAACCTCGTCATCGGAATCCGCAGGCAGAATGAAAATCCGGCGCTCTGCTAAAACTCTGAAGTGACACTCACGGCGATGACTGTCGCGATCGGCTTGCAGTTCGCGGAGCAGAACATCCGAACCATACAAATCGCAGTGTTCCGCGTACCGATCAAAAAAATCCACAGTTATACGGCGCAAATCCGGCGCATCGTCCGCAAATAGAAAACTTATCACCGAAGTGTCGAGATATACGCGCAGTTTTCTCACTATAAAAACTTCCAGTATATCAACATCACAAAACTACGCGAATACGACATCATACTATACTTCGCGGATGAACCCCGCAAGCCGGAAATGTCTTTCGCGAAGCTCTCGCGAAAAAGTATTTTCATGATCGGGTTTTCATGATTTCGAACACCGCACGACGGCTGATTGTGCGCGAATGTGCGCCTTCGCTGATGGCGCGGGAAAGGCCGATGTCCAACAATGCTTCCTCAAGCAAATCGGACATCATATCCATGCGTTCATCAAAGACTTCTTCCACGGCGGTCTTTATTGTGTGTTTTAACGCCTGTTCCTCCATCAATGCGGTTTTCATTCTTGCCTCCAATCGGGTCCAACCGATCATATCTCAATGCTCTCAAAAAATCCTTCGAAAACTTATAATATTATGATATGACCGGAACACAAGAAGAGCAAGGACAATTATCGGCAATTTGCAGCGAGTAATTGTCTGCCAATGTGGCGGCCTTCATGCCCTTCATGGTGAGTGAAAAAAGCCAAGGTGCGGAGGCGGAAAAGTGCGGGAGAATCTCGATCCCCTCACCTTCATGGTTTATGTTCAGTTCGATGGGGTAATTGTTTGACGGCGCGATCAAAATCGGACTCAAGTGCTTGATCTTCATCCTTGCGAAATGCGACAAACTCTCGCTCTGCGTGCGCTTTAGCTAATTCCGCCGAGACGTTGCCGGCATGCTGCAGTATCTCCCTTTCATTCAGCGTCAGAAAACCTTCCAGCTTAGCAAGCCAGTCCTGCATAGTCATTGCTATTCGCCGTTCAGCTTGGGCTGTGGCAAAGATGAGATATTGTTCCACGAGATTGTTCAATGCGCGCAGTTCGTCCTCGTTCAGATAGTTCTTCGCTATGACAACATCAGACTTGCGAATACGCGGCCCATCCCAACTTGTAAGCCCCATGTTCGGCAATTGACTGTCGGCGCGGGCACGGATCACTTCGGCAGCGGTTTGTCCGTGAATCGCGTAGTGCACTTTGTTCTGTACAGTGGCGAAAAACTCCTGCGTCAGCGGATGGTCCTTGTCATAGTCAATGCTTGTGGCGTAGATATCCGTGATTTTCTGATAGAACCGCCGCTCACTGGTGCGAATGTCCTGAATGCGCCGGAGAAGTTCTTCGAAATAGTCATTACCGGCCTTCGGATTCTTGAGACGCTCATCGTCCAGGACAAAACCTTTCACGATATACTCTTTGATCTTGTCGGCCGCCCACTGCCGGAATCGCACGGCAATCGGGCTGCGAACCCGGAAGCCGAGCGCCAGGATCATATCGAGATTATAGTGCGCGACCTCATATTGCTTGCCATCCGCCGCAGTTGTTCGGAATAACCGAACAACTGACTTCTCATCCAACTCCTTGTCTTCGAAAACATGTTTGATATGCTCGCTT
>CAYWJE010000234.1:0-5770 GCA_964458525.1 uncultured Verrucomicrobiota bacterium | reverse complement strand
AGGGGGCGGATCTGCCCAAGGTACGATATCCTGGCGCAAAGAGCGCGTATTTGCAGCCTGTTCGGGGCATACCTTATAGCAGTTACATATTTTTTAAACTCTGTTACGGATTCGGGATAATGAAAATCATCACACGCTTCGCGCCAAGTCCAACGGGCTATGTCCACATAGGTAATATGCGCTCGGCCATTTACAGCTGGCTGTTCGCGCGCCATCACGGCGGGGAGTTCATCCTCCGCCTTGAGGATACGGATCGCGAAAGATCAACGCCCGAGGCGGTGAGAACCGTGCTCGACGCCATGGAATGGCTCGGACTGAATTACGATGGCGAGGTGGAATACCAGAGTCGGCATGCGGCGGAGCACCTCGATGCTGCGGCGCGCCTGCTCGCTGCCGGGCACGCATACAAGCGCGCCAACGAAAAAGGCGGTGAGGCGGTGATTTTCCGCATCCCGTGGCATGCCGACGGCATGGACTTCATCAGGGATGCCGGCCGCGCAGAGCGCGCGCTACACCCGGGCGTCCCAGTGGAGATCGGGCGCACCCTCTCGTTCCCAATTGTGAACAAGAAGGGCGAGCCGGCGCGCGAGGAAGCTTGTCTCGCCGGGTTCAAGAACATGCTGCTGTTCGATGCCGGGGGAAACACGCTGTTTTCGCTCGACGCGCATATTGATGAAGTTCTCGCCGGCGCCGTCTTCTCCGTGCCCGGCGCCTGCCTCATGAAGTTCTCGCGCCGCGAGGTCTTTTATACCGACCTGGTCAAGGGCGAAATGAGCAAGGCGCTGGACAGCATGAAGGACCTGGTGATAGTCCGCGCGGACAACACACCCGTCTTCCATCTGGCGAACGTGTGCGACGACGCCAGGCGCGGGGTGACCCACATCATCCGCGGCGACGACCATGTGGAGAACACTTTCCGGCACATCTTTCTCTTCCACGCGCTGGGCGCGCCGGTTCCACGGTACGCTCATCTGCCGATGGTCATCAACGCGCAGGGCAAGCCGTATTCCAAACGGGACGGCGATGCTTTCGTGGGAGATTTTCGGGATCAGGGTTATCTCGGGGAGGCGCTTTTTAATTACCTGGCCCTGCTCGGCTGGTCGCCGGGCGGCGACCGCGAGGTGATGAGCCGGGCCGAAATGGCGGAGCTCTTTGATATAGCCAGGATCGGGTCATCCCCGGCGCAGGTTGATCTCAAGAAGATGCTCTGGATGAACGGCCTCTACATGGCCGCAATGCCCCGCGAACAATACGAGGCAGAAGCTAAGGCCGCACTTGAGGCCGCGAGTCTCTGGAATGAAGACATACCTGCGGACTACTTCAGAAAGGCGCTCACGCTCATGGCCGAGCGCATCAAGCTGAGAAGCGATTTTGCGACCATGGCCGGATTCTTCTTCACCGAGGAATACCGCCGCGATGAAAAGGCTATAAAGAAACGACTGGAAAGAGAAGGGGTCGGCGAAATCCTCGCTTCAACGCTGGACCGGTTCCGCTCACTACCTGATTTTGGAGCCGCCACTTTGGAATCGGCGGTCCAGGACCTCGCGGCGGCGCGGGGCGTCAAGTCCGGCGATTTCATTCACCCGCTGCGGGTTGCGGTGTCCGGCCTCATGGAGGGGCCGGGACTTTTCGATATGCTCGAGCTTCTCGGCAGGGATCGGGTCAGCGCCCGGATCGAACGCACGCTACAAGCGCAGGCTGCCGGCTCCAACTGAAAGGAAACGCCATGCAGGAAATGACGGAACTCGTTATGGCCGTTCTCGCTGGAGCCCTGCTCTGCGGAACTGCAATTGCCGATGAGCGGCCTCTGCCCGACATTCTCAAAGGCGCGCGGCGGATATTGTTTTACGGAGACAGCCTCACCGACGGCAGCAGCTACCCGGATTACGTGATCAACACTCTCAACCGCGAATTTCCAGTAGCCGGGTTTGAGATTATCAACGCCGGCATATGCGGTAACACCGCAGCCGATCTGGTTCGGCGTCTCCAGACCGACGTCATGGCGCTGCATCCGGACCTGGTGATAATCTCCGTGGGCCAGAACGATTTGTCTCAAAAGCGTAAGATCGAGGATTTCCGGGCCGACATATCGAGCCTGGTCGAGACCCTGCAGAATGCCGGCATCCGCGTTATGCTCGTCCTTCCCTCTCCCCGCGGCGATCCGGAGAGCGACAAGCGCTTCCTGGATTACCTCACCGTACTGCGCGATGCATCCGCGCATTACAAAGCGCCGATTGCGGACGCGCACACGCTCTTCATCGAGTGGGCCAAGACCGGCCGCGAGGTCCTTCACGAGGACGGTATTCACCATGGACCCGACGGATTCGAGTGCATGGCGCGCGCTGTTCTCAACGCATTCCTGCTCGAAAACGCGGAGATGGACATGGCAGTGCAGCCGTGGCCCGGCCTGCTCACCGAATGGCAGACGTCCGCCCCCGTTGAAAAGGGCGGCGAATACAGTCCGGCAAAGGCCGCGAACTGGACACCTTATGACCCTGCCTCGTTGATGAAGAAGCAGGAATGGTACAACTCGCCGTTCCCCGCCCGTGGCGCATGGATGCCCTTCAAGGACAGCAACACCGGGGAGGCCGCCTACGGTCGAACGTTCTATGATGCCACCGCCGCGGGCCCGGTAGAGCTACGGATCGGCGGCTCGACGAACCCCCAGATGGTGTGGCTCAACGGCGAGCTGGTATGGAAAGGCGGAGCGCGCGGCTATCACCCGGACGCGGCCCGCACAACTGTTAAGATGAAGAAAGGCCGCAATGAGATCGTGGTTGTGAGCAATTTCATGGTCTTCATCGGGATCCACCCGTTATCTTCCGATGGCGATTAAACCTGAATGCTGTTTAGTAACTGCTCTTTTCAGGTTAAAGATGACGGGCGGGGAGTAGAGGCTCGGGGATTCGAACCCCGGACCCGCTGATTAAGAGTCAGCTGCTCTACCAACTGAGCTAAGCCTCCATTTGAATTAACGGAAGAGACTGTATACCACGCGTTACCATCAACGCAAGAGAAAACTTGTCTTTTAATACTCAAGAACGGTCGGCAACATGCCGACCCTCCCGTAAAAAAGCCAAATACGGGGCGGGAGGGACGGCATTCTGCCGGCCGCTGGTATTCAGATGCATGGAAAAATCTGATAGTACGCCATCAAAAGTCGAATTGAATATTAACCTGAATCAAGCTCAACCCGGCATCGGCGCGCCAGCCTTAAGCGGGCGCTTTGGATCCCCGGCAATATAAAGCGTTTGCGTGGGAAACGCAAACTCGATACCCTCTCCGTTAAACCTCCGCAGGATTTCCATGTTCACGCGCTCGCTGAACTCCATGAATTTCCAGTAATCAGGTGGGTGATACCAATATATAACGAGAATATCCAGGGAACAGTTGGCAAAACTGTCAAAGAACACCTTGGGCGCCAATTCCTCTTTATATCCCTCGTGCTCGTGCAGTATCTCCTTAACGATCTCCAGCGCGCGCTCCATCTTCTCGGGCGGCGTGTCATATGTCACGGATATCTTGAAGAATTTCTTGATGTAAGGCCGCTTGCCTATATTCTGGATGGGGCTGTTTGCCATCTCGCTGTTCGGAATCGTCACCAGGTGCCCGTCGAGCGTTCTGATGCGGGTGGAACGAAACCCTATTTCCTCAACCGGCCCGTCGAATTTTCCCATCACGATCCGGTCACCGAGCTCGAAGGGCTTATCGGAGAGGATGAGTATAGAGCCGAAGAAATTCTTCAGCGTATCCTGAGCGCCGAGCGCGATGGCCACGCTGCCGATACCCAGTCCTGCTATGAGGGATGTGAGCGGCTTGTCGCTGAGCATGGTCGCTATCTGCACCAGACCCAGTATGACGATCGTGACCCTCAAAGTCTTGCGCACAAGCGGCAACAGCATGCTGTCCACTTTGCTCTCTCGTCGGCTGGCCACCGATTGCAGCCAGTAGTCAACCATGTCAACCAGCCGATAGCCCAGCCAGGCTATGGCTATCACGAAAAGCACGCCCGCCGCTGTCTCGGCAACGTTTCGTACGCCATGCGCAAGGGTGAGTATCTCGAGGTTCAGCACAAGCTCCAGGCCGCCGGCAAACATCACGAATGAGCTCACGGATGCCAGTGCCTTGAACCCGGCCGCGCCCACAGTTGAGCCCCTCTTCTCCCGGGAGGCTGCCAAGGATGTCATAAAAAATGCGGCCAGTTTGCCGGCAGTGAATGCCGCGAGCAACACGACGAACAGCAGTATGATCCGCCACACCTCGTTTCCCGCTATCGTTGTATGAGTCAGCCATTTCCAGTCGGCAGCATTCATCATCGTCCTCCAATCCACGTGTCAGACCTCCAGCTTCTTGCCGCAGTTTCCAAGGCAGCGCCATCCGTCCGCGGTTACCACCACGAGGTCCTCTATCCTCATCCCTCCCACATCATGATAATACAGGCCCGGCTCGACCGTTACCACGTGCCCCGCCTTCAGCCGGCCCGGCGCCCGGCCGATTCGCGGCGGCTCGTGAATTCCCACTCCCACGCCATGGCCCGTGCCGTGGATGAAGCCCTCCGGCCGCCCGTCCCTTTTGCCGGTCTCGAACCCGCGCTCTTCCATGGCCTTCACCGCAGCGTTATGCACGGAGACGGCGCTCACGCCGCTTCTTATCCTGGCGAACGCCGCGGCCTGCGCCGCCTTGACGGCCTCGTACATCCGCCTAATCTTCCGGCACGGCGGCCCCTTTACAACCGTGCGCGTCATGTCGCCCCAGTAGCCGTTGGTTAGGCTCCGCGGGAATATATCAAGAACGATGCACTCACCGGCCAGCAGCGGGCCGAATCCCACACCGTGCGGCTCAACCGAATCCTTTCCGCAAGCAACTATCGTTCCGCCTCCGGCGCAGTCGTGTTTCAACAACTCAATATCTATTGCGCGCCGCAATCCCTCCGCCGTGAGCAGGCTGCCGTCCAGCACCAGGCGCCCGCGCCGGTCAATTCCCGCCCGGGCTATCATTCCCGTCGCCATCTTCATCGCCTTGCCGGCAATATGCTGGCACTCTACAATTTTCTCTATCTCGTCCGGCCTTTTTACTTCCCGCCCGGGAAACACGGTGCCCTGCAACACGTTCACTCTCAATCCGGCCAGCTCCAGCTCCCTCGCACACCCGACGGGAAAATCCGCGGCCACATTCACGCACCGCACGCGCGAGCGCCGCAGCAATGCGATGATAACGGCAATAAAAGTGCGCTCGCTTTTCCATCGAGCCACCGCTTCCTCAATGGAATAAACCTTCCCGCAACTGCTGCCGGCAGCCGCCTTCGCGGCATCCAGTGCGCCGACGATCAGATATTTCTCTTTCCCTACCTTCACGAAAGCGGCTGGATCGGACGATGTAAATCCTGCAATATAACGGATATCCGCCGTATTATCGGGCGCTCCAAAAGCCAGGATACAGCCTGTTAATTTCTTCTTTGTTTTCAAGTCCTTGTATTATGCGCGATCACAAATACTTCCGCAAGTCCGATCTACCGCGCTCCTCACAATTCATCATCGCCCCCGCCTGTCGCTGCGCCTGCGGGTATTTCGTATATCCCACATATTGTGGATATTATAATTTAAACCACTAGGTGTTGTGTAGATAAAAAAAAACGTTCAGCCGGGGGTTTTTTTCTTGCCAAGAGATAGCGATAGGCATATGTTCATGCCTGTAAAGGCAAAGGGGGGATGACAAGGGGTCTGTTAATAACCTGTTAACAACATCCCGGGTTGGCCCATTGGTTGCTCAT
>CAYWJE010000233.1:0-5789 GCA_964458525.1 uncultured Verrucomicrobiota bacterium | reverse complement strand
TGGTCGTTGCGTACGAAGCGCCAAAAAATCACACGCTATTTCCGGAAGGACCTTTGAAATAGATGTCGACATTTTATTATATTCTCGGATCAGGCCAGCACATCTTCCATCTACATGCTCTTCATGGTTCAATTAAGGTTGGATTAAGAGTTGCCTTGTGACATGTTTTTTGCTTAAGTTTATTTTTGTTCGATTAACATCCGAGGAAGTTCGTAATGGCTGGAACCTTCAACCATAAACCATTCATAGATGCCACGCTGGGTTTTGACTTTCATAAGATCAGGCGCGGGCTCATATCAGCCGCGATTGTCGTTATTGCAATCGTCGGGATTTCCTCGTTTTTCTACACCGTACAGCCGGAAGGAAAGGCTGTCGTCAAGCGGTTCGGAAAGGTGATCAAGATCGCCGAACCGGGCCTCCACTTCAAGCTCCCGTTTGGAATTGACCTCGCCTATTTCGTACCAACCGAACGGGTGCTGAAGGAGGAATTCGGGTTCCGCACGGAACAGGCCGGCAGGAGGTCTGTTTACCATGCTTCCGAATCGTTGGAAGACGAGTCACTCATGCTGACAGGCGACCTGAACGTCATCAATGTGGAATGGGTGGTTCAATACCGCATCTTAGATCCCGACAAGTTCCTGCACAAGGTCAGGGAACAATCTGCGGCCATCCGGGACGTCTCCGAGGCCGTCATGCGGCGAATTGTCGGCAATAGACTTGGCAGTGACGTACTCACCGTGGGTCGCGTGGAGATTGCCGCCCTGGCGAAATCCGAAATTCAGGAGATCCTTGATTCGTATGACATGGGCATACATGTAACGACCATTCAACTCCAGGATGTGAATCCGCCCAACCCCGTCAAACCGGCATTCAACGAGGTCAACGAGGCGCAACAGGAGAAAGAGCGGTTAATCAACGAGGCAGAGAAGCGACGCAACCAGGAAGTTCCCAAGGTACAGGGCGAGGCCATGGAGATCGTTTCGGAAGCTCAAGGATATGCCGCAAGACGTGTTAATCTCGCTACAGGCGAGGCCGGACGATTCAAGGCAATATACGCGGAATACGCGCAGGCGCCCGAGGTTACCCGTCGCAGACTCTATATAGAAACCATGGAGAAGGCTCTGGGCGGCGTGCAGAAGATTTACGTAATTCAGGAGGGTGGCGTTGCACCGCTCCCGCTGCTAAATCTCGATAACGGAAGACTGCAGAGGCAGGGATCGGAGCCGAAATGACAAAAAAAGGAACACCGGCGGGCTTGATTCTGGCGGCGACAGTCGTCCTGCTAATGGCAATTGTCTTGCCCAACGCACTTTTCAAGCTGGACGAAACGGAACAGGCAGTGATCGTCCAGTTCGGAGCTCCTGTCGGCGATGCAATTAATATGCCGGGCCTCCACTTCAAAGTGCCGTTTATCCAGGAAGTTCGCCGGTTCGACAAACGCCTGCTACTATGGGACGGCGATCCCAACCAGATCCCGACCTTCGGTCGCGAATATATTTCGGTTGATACCACGGCACGCTGGAAAATAACCGATCCACTCCTCTTTCTCAAGAGTGTGCGCGACGAATCCGGCGCCCAGTCGCGGCTGGACGACATCATTGACTCGGTCGTCCGCAATAGGATTTCGAGTTCCGAGCTTGTTGAAATCGTGCGTTCGAAGGACTGGGAAGTGGAGGATGCCGACATAGAGCAGGTTCTCGTATCAGATAAAAAGGCGCAGGAGGTGCTGAAACAGAGGGTCCAGGTGGGACGGGAGGAGCTGACCAGAGCCATCCTCGCCGAGGCGAGCAAGGAAATGCCCGGGTTCGGAATCGAGTTGAAGGACGTCCGGATCAAGCGCATCAATTACATACCGTCCGTCCAGACGCAAGTCTTCAACAGAATGATCGCGGAGCGGCAGCGCGTGGCGGAACGATTCCGCGCCGAGGGACAGGGTCAGAGCGCCGAGATTCGGGGACTGATGAGAAAGGAAGTCGCGGAGATCATCTCCGGCGCGCGCCGGCAGGAAGAACTTATCAAGGGCGGGGCTGACGCCGAGGCCACGCGGATTTATAACGAGGCATATAGCGCCGATCCGGAGTTTTACGCATTCTACCGTTCACTCGAGAGCTACGCCGATACACTTCGCGAAAAGACAACTCTTGTATTGAGCACGGATTCAGATTATTTCCGCTACCTGGCCAATGCTATGAGCGAATAGAGGCTGTCTGTTTCGCAGAAATAGAGCGCCAACTTAAGAATGAGCCAGCAATAAGGATGCCACATCCCGCCCAGAGCCTGGCCGACGGTAGCACCGAGAGATAAGCGCAACTTGCAATAGTCGAGAACAGAGGCGTCATATAGGAAGCCGCAACGACTGTCGTTACATTGCCGCGCCGCATGGCGTTGTCCCATAGCACATAGGCGAAGAAGGAGGAGCCGCCCAGCAGGAGCGATTCAGCCAGCGCCCGCCGGCTCCACTCCCGTGGCTCGTCAATGAAACAGCACAGCAGCACCATGACCAGCGCCGATGCCGGCAAAAAGATCTCCATCGCGCCATCCTTTTTGTCACCAGCCCACTTGCGCGCTAGATTGGAATAAACGGCCCATGATGCCGCTGCTCCGAGCGCCGCGCTATAAGCCCACGGGTTGGCCATTACGTTTGCCGTCAGCGATGCCAATGATATCGCTGAGCTCTGCGTCAGGACAAGAAAGATCCCGGCCAGCGCGGCGAGCGTACCCGGCACGAGAATCCAGTCGGCCCTTTTCCCCAGAATAACAAGAGACAGGAGGAGAGTCAGGCTCGGCCACAGGTAGTTCAGAAGGGCTATTTCCAAAAGCTGAGAGCGATCTCTCGCAAAGCCAATAGCGAGATACAGGAACAGGATGTTGAAGACGAACAGCGTTCCGCAGCCCAGAAGATAACGGCGCGGCAACCGGAGGATCGTCCGTGTCCGACCAGGCCGGAGCAGGAGCGAGACCAGCGCTAACAGACCGCCCGTGATCATAACCACGGCGCCGGCCGTCACGGCGCCCACCTGTTCCGACAGGCTGCGCGAAACCGCGAACACGATGCTCCAGAGCAGGATGGCGCCAAACCCTCCCACCGTCGCAAGATGTGCGGAGCCGGCCATGTCTGTCTACCCGGGGACACGGCCTGAAATGGCAACTTCGGCACGCCGCCTCATCAACGCAATGTCACGAGACATATCGTCCGACCTGAAGAGTGAACTGCCGGCGACCAGTGCGTTCGCGCCGGCCGCCGCCACGATCGAACAGTTGTCAAGATCAATTCCCCCGTCCACTGCTATGACGAGCTCGCGCTCGCCAGCGCGCTTTCGGATCTCGCTGATCTTCGGCAGGACGCCCGGCATAAAACTCTGCCCGCCGAAACCGGGATGAACCGTCATGCACAGCACGAAGTCCGCGTCCTCAAGAAAAGGCATCACGCAACCAGCTGGCGTCTCAGGATTCAACACAAGGCCCGGACGCGCACCAAGCGCTTCTATTCGTCCGAGAGTTTTCCTGAGGTCGCAACGTGACTCTACATGAATTGAGAGACCGTCGGCCCCCGCCTTTACGAAAGACTCAATGTAAAGATCGGGACGCGTCATCATAAGATGAACGTTCAAAGGGATGGACAGGCACCTGCGGGCCATTTTCACGACGTCTGGACCCATGCTCAGATTCGGCACGAAATGACCGTCCATAATGTCGAGATGCAGAGCATCCGCACCGGCGGCCTGAGCCTTCAATGCCGATTCCTCGAGCCGCCCGAACTCACCGGCCAGAAGCGAAGGCCAGATAAATGCCTTAATACTCATGCCCTAATATATAGCAGAACCACCAGTTTCACGCAACGGGCCAATTTGGATTTTCCACAACTATTAACGGGGTTGTGTAACGACGCGGAAGTCGTCCCTCCAGTTCTTGTCTCTGAAGTATGCCCCAAACAGGCTGTGAATAGGCGCTCTTTGCGCCAGGATATCATAACCTTGGGCAGATCCAACCGTGGCGAAAAATCCCGGCCTACATCTTTCCATGTTGTAGGCCACCATTGTCCGCCACCCGCCTGCGCTTGTGGCGCAGGCCGGCGGATCTTCAACATGGTGGCGAGAGCAGTTATTTTTATCTTGAATAGCGGATTAGAATGCAGTTGAGTGGTGGCATGAACAACAGGTACTCAACTCCAGACAACGGTGAGCTTGCCGCCCTCCAGCGTTTATCCATGGAGGCCGACAGAGACTCCGTGCGCAACGCTATACTCAGCGACAGCCCCGGCATCCATGAACTTGCCGCGCTTCTTTCTCCGGCGGCGGGCGCTCTCATTGATACGATGGCGCCGCGAGCCAGGGCGCTGACGCTGCGCCATTTCGGGCATACGATCCAGATGTATGCGCCGCTTTATCTCTCCGATTACTGCTCAAGCGAGTGCGCGTACTGCGGATTCGCGGCCGACCGCAAGCGCATCAGGCGCAAGCTGGAGAGGGATGAAATCATCGAGGAAATGAACGCGCTGCGAAACATGGGGTTCGATGAAATCCTGCTTCTCACCGGGGAGAGAACAATTGAAGCCGATTTTGATTACCTCCGGCGGGCGGTCGAACTCGCAGCGGAGCGATTTCATCTTGTTTCGATAGAAACTTTCCCCATGACTCTTGAAGAATACCGGATCCTGTCCGCTGCAGGCTGTTCCAGCGTCACCGTCTACCAGGAAACGTATGACAGGGAGGTTTTCAAGGTAATGCACCGAAAGGGCCCGAAAAGCGACTACGAGAACCGCCTCGATACGCCCGCTCGCGCACTTTCGGGTGGAATGCGCTTTGCCGGGATGGGTGTCCTGCTCGGACTGTCCGATCCTGTGGCCGACGCGCTCAGCCTTTTCCACCACGCAGAGCATCTCAAGAGAACGCACTGGAGAGCCGGCATCTCCATTTCCTTCCCTAGAATCAGGCCGCAGCTTGGTGAGTTCGTTCCGCCTCACCCCGTGGGGGATTCACTTCTCGCCCAACTGATTTTCGCGTTCCGAATAATCATGCCGGATACGCCACTGGTGCTCTCGACAAGGGAAAGCGGTCCGTTCCGAGACGCCATGGCCGGTCTGGGCATCTGCAAGATGAGCGCTGCAAGCAGAACGAGTGTGGGCGGATACGTGGATCACGGCGCGTGTTCCGGCGGCCAGTTCGAGATCAGCGACACAAGAGACACTCAGGCATTTTGCGCCATGCTGAAGCAGAAGGGTCTTGAGCCGGTCTTTAAGAACTGGGATGCAGTCTACCGCGCCCCTTCAAATTGACGGTAACTGCTCAGGAGCCAGACCGCCGTATTCGGCAGAGCCCATACGAAGTTATGGGAGCGAAACGGCAAGTCAGGAGTCAGCAGTCAGAAGTGTAAGACATTAACGGCAAATTAAATATGAATAAAAGGGGGTATCCACTTGACGCAAGTAGCCCCAAGATGTTGTATGCTAAGGCATAGCAATAACAACTACGCCAGCTGGCTCATGAACTCATCCAGGATCGATGAGTGGAAAGCATCTGAACTGAGGGACGGCAGAATGCCGTCCCTCCCATTGCAAAGACAGCGTATTGTCGAGCATTTGCGGGAGGGTCGGCGCCACGTCATACCGACATGGTGTGATCTCGCCGACCTTACGGATAAGTTACTTGACTACAACCACAATATGCAGGGGTCACTTGCGTCAAGTGGATACCCCCCTCATGAAGATTCCGACTTCTAACTTCTGAATACTGAATTCTAGCCAAATGTATTTGAAATTCGTTTTGGTGTAAAGCCGCGTTAGTGAAGTT
>CAYWJE010000232.1:0-5840 GCA_964458525.1 uncultured Verrucomicrobiota bacterium | reverse complement strand
CCCGCCGCGCTGGGCCATGCCCTTGACTTCGGATTGTTTGATATGATATCCGTCGAGCATGGCGGCCAGGGCGCAGACCTCCGCCGCGGTCAGGACCCCCTGGCCGCCGATCCCGTAAAACAAAACAGTCACTGTCGGATGCGGCTTCTTCATGTTTCCGGGTTTCCTTTTTTCCTCGCAGAGATCGCGTCGAATTTGCAGACTTGTCTGCACAATCCGCAGCCCGTGCAAAGCGCCTCGTTGATCCTGATTGCCCCGTCTGCACCCTCCATTATCGCCGGACAGTCCAGCACCAGGCATTGACGGCATTTCCTGCAGCGTTGACCGTCTATCTCAAGAACCGCCCCGCGGGAACGGTCCACCATCTTGCAGGGCGCGCGCGCGATGATCACCGAAAGCTTGTCCTGCGAAAGCCGCGTCTTCAGCAATTGCTGAAACCCGTCCATGTCATAGGGATTCAGAACGTCCACCTGGTCGGCGCCGGCTGCGGCGCAGAGTTTTTCAATTGAAAGCTTCCGTGTTTCCCTGCCCTGCAGGGTCACCCCCGTCCCGGGATTCTGTTGCTGGCCCGTCATGGCCGTGATCCCGTTGTCCATGATCACGACGACCCCTTTTGCGCCGTTATACGCGGCGCTGATGAGCCCGTTTATCCCTGTGTGAAAGAAGGTGGAATCCCCGATAACCGCCACGGTTTTTTGGCCGTCCTGCATCTTGCTCACCCCTTCGAAAAACGGAATGCTCGCCCCCATGCAGAGCTGTGTATGAAGCGCGGCCAGTGGCTCGAGGGCGCCCAATGTGTAACAGCCGATATCGCCGGTAACATACACCCCTGCTTTTTTGAGCGCCAGGAATGCCGGACGGTGAGGGCATCCCGGGCACATGAGCGGACGCCGGGCCTTCGGCTTTCCGCCCTCGCGCTCTTTGAGCCTCACGATATTCTTCACGGCCTGCGGGCTCAGCTCTCCGCAACGCCAGGACGGTTTTTTCCCGGTCACGGCAACGCCTTCCTGTCTCAGTTTTTCCTCGATAAACGGCTCAAGTTCCTCGATGACGTACAGCTTCTCCACCTTCTTCGCAAACGCCTTCATCATCTTGATCGGGAACGGGTACGGCATACCCAGGGTCAGGAAGGATGCGTTTGGAAAGGCTTCCTTCGCGTAAAGCGCTGCAACCCCGCTTACGATGAAGCCGGTTTTGCGGTCATTCATCTCCATTCTGTTGAGGTGCGTATGCTCAGAGAAATCCGCAAGAGCCAATAAACGCCGTTCCAGGTCCACATGTCTGGGGCGGGCATGGCCGGGGATCATGACGTATTTCTTCGGGTCCTTTTGCAGGGGCTTCTGCGGGACGTGCCGCTTTAAGCACGCGTCAAAAGATTCCTTGGTGTGCGATATTCGCGTCGTCACGCGAAAGAGAACCGGTACATCAAACCGCTCGCTTATTTCAAAAGCCTCGCCGATGAAGGCGTAGGCCTCAGAAGGGCTTGACGGCTCGATGAGAGGGACCTTGGCATACGGAGCGACACGCCGAGTGTCCTGCTCATTCTGAGACGAATGCATCCCGGGGTCATCGGCCACGACGACAACGAACCCGGCATTGACCCCGCTGTAGGCGGTCGTCATCAAGGGATCCATTGCCACGTTCAGCCCCACATGCTTGCAGGCCACCAGCGCCCGCCGCCCCGCGATGCCGGCTCCGAAGGCCGCCTCGTAAGCCACCTTTTCGTTGACCGCCCACTGGGCCTCCAACTCAGGAAATGCCGCAAGGGTCTCGAGGATCTCGGTTGAGGGCGTGCCGGGATAGGCGGAGGCGAAACAAACCCCCGCCGCCCGCGCGCCCAGGGCAACGGCCTCATTTCCCGACAATAAAACACTTTGCTGTTTTGACGGTCGTTTCATATAACTGAATATGCGAGTTCCATTCAAACCATCATAATATCAAAACATTCGGAGCTGACACTATCTTTTTGTTCTTTATGGTTGTAAAATTAAATTCATTCGTGTTACATTTTACATGAGCTGATGGCCCGCCCTTTAACGCATAGGTCTTTTCGTTAGAAAGACTTAGGACTGCCAATTGTTTTTCTTGTGAATTATTCAGATTAGATGACTTCGATCTCGCCAATCCCTTGAAATCGGAAACATATTGCGCTTTTGTCGTCCTCTGAAGAAAAGGAGAGTATGCATTATCACGATTATCCAAAACAGCTTGAGCAGTGTTATATAAAGAGGCTTCGCCGCGTCTATGCCAAACGCGCCAAACTTTTAAAGACTATGCGCTCGGAGGCGCATGCCGAACAATATCGTGAGCGCGTGCGCAAAACCATAGTCGCCAGTTTTGGCCGTTTGCCGGAACGATCGCCGCTGAATGTCAGGGTCTGGAAGACAAACCAATACGGTGATCATAGCATCAGGCATTTGACCTATGAAAGCCGGCCGGGATTCATTGTTTCCGCCAATCTCTATCTGCCGCTTTCAGCGCCAGGACCCCTGCCCGGCGTGCTGTTCCCCTGCGGCCATAGCGGCAATGGAAAAGCGTATCCGCTCTATGTCGAGGCGTGCATCCGCCTCGCCCGCGAGGGTTATGCCGTGCTGATTTACGATCCGGTCAATCAGGGCGAACGCGATCTTTACAGCGCGCTCGAGACCGGTGGGCGAGTGACGCGCGAAAATCCCTGTAGCGGGCACAATATTATAGGCAGGCAGTTGCATGCCTCCGGAGACTGGCTCGGCGCATGGATGGTTTGGGACGGTTTGCGCGGGGCGGACCTTCTGGCGCAGCACCCTGAAGTGGACGGCGCGCGTCTCGCTGTTGCAGGTCAGTCCGGCGGCGGCACGCTCAGCGCCTATCTATGGGCGATGGACCCCCGTTTTCGGGCCGTTGCTTCCTCGTGCTGGTGCACAAGTTATCTTAACGATTTAGAAAACGGCATGCCGGCGGATGACGAACAGTACCCACCGGGTTTTCTCGCCGCCGGTCTTGACAAAATAGATATGTTTATGGCCCGGGCGGGCGAGCCGACTTTGCTGCTCGGCCAGGAACTGGATTTCTTCGATGATCGCGGCCTTCGCGCGGGCTACGCCGAATTGCTGCGTCTGCATCGTCTGCTCGGCGGCAGGGATGAAGACTGCCGGCTTGAACTCGACAAGGGGACGCATGCCTTCAGCCAGGCCAATCAACGTGCGATGCTGTCGTTTTTTAACCGGGTTTTCGGCAAAGCCCCGCCCGCGCCAGATCGCCCTGTCGAGCCGCACTCGGAATCCGATCTGCAGGTTACGCCGGATTGTCATGTTGACGCCGCAGGCAGCCGCCCGATGCGCGAGCTGGTGGCCGAACGCGCTCGCGCCATCACGGCTCGACGCCCCGCGGCGCTTGGCCGACTCCCTGCCATTGTCCGTCAGACGCTTGGAATTGCTGCGTCGCGCGCCGTTCCGCATTACAGGCGTCTTTTGCACACAGCGTCCGTGCGACCGGGCACAGGTCAGCATGTTTACCGGTTCGCGGTTGAGACTGAGGTTGATCTTTGCTGCGTGCTTCGCCGCGTCTGCCGCCACGGAACCCCGTGCCGCCTGTCACCCGGGACGGCGGCAGTGATTTACCTTCCCGATATGGACAGTCAGAAGGAGCTGGAAGATCCGGATACAATGTCCGGCGTGGAAGATTTCTGGGTGTTCGATGCGCGGGGTTTGGGCGAGGGGCTTGCCGGCATTGATGATCCATGGAACCTTTACGGCCACGAATATATGGCCGCCGGCCACGCTCTTCTTTTTGGCGAGACGCTGCTCGGCGACCGGGTCGGCGATGTGTTGGCCGCTGTGAGGCTCCTGCGTTTGGAAGGGGCCGCGGAGATCAGGCTTGTCGGACGGCGGCAGGGCGGCATCATCGCGCTGCTTGCCGGACTGCTCGACCGCCGCATAGCGGGCGTGGATTGTCTGAAAACACCGGAGAGTTTCCTGGAACTCGCTTCGGCTCCTTACACTTACTGGCCGGCGGTGAATTTTCCGCATGGAGTTCTCGCCCGGTTTGACCTGCCCGAAGTCCGCGCCACACTGCGTGAAAGACTGGGGCGGGATACAAGGGCCGATCCGATTGCGTTCTGAGATCGGCATCGGCTCAAGGATCAGAATTTCCGCGGAAGCATCTTGAAATCCGGGTCGGATTGACAAATGATGAAGAATGATTGAAGTTTCAAGCTGAATTGAATGTTCCAAATTAAACAGGATTGGCGCAAGCGTCTGATAGAGCATGGGTTCATCAGCTTTGCTGAGGCGTGAGCAGAGATGCGGAGAAGTCCTCATGGAGCAACGTCCGCAATATAATCCTGAAATCCATCATCGCCGCTCGATCAGGCTGCGGGGGCATGATTATGCCGGCGGCGGGCTTTATTTTGTGACGCTTTGCGCGCATCGCGAGTTTGTGAGCCTTGCGAGGGGGCGGCCGTTTGGTGGGGTGCCGATTTGCGAGTCGCCGAGGGAGGGGAGGGCTCCTTCGGAGGGGAGGGCTCCTTCGGAGGGGAGGGCTCCTTCGGAGGGGAGGGCGACTTGCGAGTCGCCCGTACTGCGGATTATGGCGGAGGAGTGGCGGCGGTGCGGAGAGTTGAGGGATGATGTTTTTCCCCGTGAATTTGTTGTGATGCCGGATCATTTTCATGGATTGATTCGCATAATAAAAGGCAAATCAGAATTAGGCCACGTTATTGGCGCATTCAAGGCTGCGGTATCGCGCCGCATCCGCAGGGGCGACCGTAGGGGCGACTGTAGGGGCGACTCGCAAGTCGCCCATCCTGAGGATCCGGAGAAAGAATTCAGAATCTGGCACAGAAATTATTATGAGCGTATTGTTCGGAGCGAGGAGGCGGAGCGCAGGATTGCGCAATATATCCGCCTGAATCCATGGCGCTGCGTCATGGATTTCGGCGACGGATTGCGCGGCATGGGGAATCCCTCGTTATGGAATGGAGAGAAGATCGGGGTGCTGGCATCGAGAGGCAGATGTGCAATTAACGAAAGAGAGCGGCCGGCCGCGGAAAGCAAAACTTGCGGGATGAGCAGAGGCCGCGTTGCCTTTATGAGCGGATTCCATTCTCCAATTGAGAAGGAGATTTTTGCACAGCTTCTGGAGCAGAAGCAGGCTGTGATCTGGTGTCCGGCATGGGAACCGGAGCGTGCGATCAGCATGCCGGAGATCATTGCAGCCCTCAAAGAAAACCGGATGCTCATGCTTGAGATGAGGAATAGGGACGGGAATCTCGCTGCGGCAGAGCAACGCAACAGGTTTATCCTTGAAAATGCAGACAGACTTTGGCTGCCAAGCGTCACTCCAGGCGGGATGCTTGAGCGACTAATCCGGGAACTAAAGGTTCAGGATAAGATTCAGCAACCTGGCGCCAGCGGCCCGCCGCGGCATCGCGAGGTTGTTTTTGGATGACCGGGGCGTCATGATTCGCAGGCTTATTCGTCGCGGGAGATGCTGGGAATCATTTGAAGGGAATTGCTCTTAGCGAACTGATTAAAGCGGACGAGGGCAGGGCCGCGCTTGCCTTCGCCGGTATTCCATGCCGCCCACGCAGACCCGGCTTTTGTGAGCCGATAAGATCCCGCCGCGGCCTGCAATGAATCGCGGATGCGCCTTCAATAGATGAACATTTTAGTGGCGTCCCATAGGAAAGCACCTTTATGATTGAAAATGTTGGATAATGGAAGCCTATGGGATGAATGGTCCTTCCGGAAATAGCGTGTGATGTTTTGGCGCTTCGTACGCAACGACCAATAAAAAAAACGTACCCGTTCACGGTTCAGGGTTCAGGGTTTTTCAGGCTTCCTGGATGCTTTTCTTTTCTT
>CAYWJE010000231.1:0-5853 GCA_964458525.1 uncultured Verrucomicrobiota bacterium | reverse complement strand
AAGTAGCTAAAAGGAAAGATGTTAGCAAAAATCTAACCGATTTTTGCGGTAATAGTTGTAACTTATAATGGTTTCGTTCGTAATATGTTGATTGCAAGTCTTTTGCCAAGCCTCAAAAACAACCGAATCGAATTAAGAGGAGTAGTGTCTTTCTCTTCCTTTTTGTGATTTTTTGTGACTTTTCGTGGCAAAAAAACTCTTTTCCGAAAGGCAACCGAGCGAAGCGAAGGTTATCCTTGGAGTAACCGGTGAAAGGAGATGTTCCCTATGCGTAAAGGAATTTGCACGGGCCCTGACTGCTCGGCCCTGGCCGCGGAAGCGGGTTTTGATTTCGTGGAAATGGGATGCTGGGCGCTGATGCCGGACAACACCCACGCCGAGTTTGCCACAGCATTGACAACGCTGAAAGCTCTGCCGATCCCTGTAGAGGCGTTCAATTGTTTCATACCGGGCGCCTTGAAGGTGGTTGGTCCCGATGTTGACCTGAAAAAGGTTGGCGCTTATATGGACGTGGTTCTGCGTCGCGCGCGGGAGACGGGTGCGGATGTCATGGTTTTCGGGAGCGGCGGCGCAAGGAATGCGGGGCCAGACTTTCCCGCGGAGCGGGCGTGGGACCAGCTCGCCCAGGCGGCCCTGCTCGCCGGCGAAACAGCAGCAAGGCACGGCGTGACTGTTGTTATGGAGCCGCTGTGCAAGAAGGCTTGCGGCTATTTCAGGCGCGTTGATCAGGGGGTGGAGCTTGTGGACAGGGTGGGGCACCCAAATCTCAAGCTGCTGACCGATCTTTATCATTTCACAGATGCCGATGAACCGCTCGATGATATTGTGAAGGCGGGTAATCGGCTCGCACACGTGCACCTGGCAACGCCTTCACTGCCTGAAACGGCAGCGGGCGAGGCATATGATTTTGCGGGATTTTTCCAGGCATTGCGCGAGGCAGGTTACGACGGGCGTGTGAGCGTGGAGGATAATCCCGGGCTGCTCGGCAAGGCTGTGTCCAAAAAGGACGCGTTTTTCGCCATAAGCAGATTTTTGGATTCGTTTGTTGGATAAAGGACAGGGTGGAGGATAGATTTTTATGAAAATCGCCTTTTTCGGCGACAGCGTATCGAGTCTTGAGAAGGTATATTCGGTGGACCAAAGGAAGCGGCTTGCCGGGGTGTTTGACGTTGTGCCCGAATTCGTGAACTCGGAGAATCTCCCTAAGATGCTTCCGGCGCTCACTGATTTGGACGTTATTTTTTCGACCTGGGGTATGTTGAGTCTGGATGAATCGACATTGTCGAAGATGCCGCGGTTGAGGGCTGTTTTCTATGCGGCTGGCTCGGTGCAGGGCTTCGCCTGTCCCTTTCTGGAGAAGGGGATTCGAGTAACCACTGCGAGAAGGGCAAACGGACAGCCTGTTGCCGAATTCACGCTTGCACAGATCATCCTCTCCTTGAAGGGGTATTTTGTCAATACGAGAGAATACGCAGAGAAGAGGGGTAATAAACAAGGTCGCGCTGTGGGACCGGGTGCGTATGGTGAAACCGTCGCATTGCTGGGATGCGGGACCATCGCCCGGCACCTGCTCGGACTGCTGCGGCACTTGGATATCAAGGTCCTCGTGTTCGACCCGTTCATGGATGAGCGCGAAGCAGGGCAGCTTGGTGTGACAAAGGCTTCACTCGAAGAGTGTTTTGAGAGGGCATACGTGGTGTCAAATCACATCCCGAACATGGAGTCAACGTGGAACACTCTTACGGGCAGCCACTTCGCTTCCATGCGCAAGGGCGCCACCTTTATCAATACCGGACGCGGCGCAACAGTTGAGAACGCAGGGTTTGTAAAGAGTTTCACGGTGCGGCAGGATCTGACTGCTCTGCTCGATGTGACGTGGCCGGAGCCGCTGCCGCCGGACAGCCCCATCTTCGACCTCCCGAATGTTCATGTTTCCACCCATATTGCCGGTTCGACGAGCACGGAGGTAACCCGCATGGGTGACGAGACGATACAGGCGTTTTACGAGTGGCTTCAGAGCGGAGTGATCCGCGATGAAGTTACGCTCAAAATGCTCGATACGATGGCGTGATCTGAAAAGCGGAAACCCCGGCAACTCAAAAAAAGAGAGAAGATAGGTGTGAATTCCTTGAAAACACCGTAGATTGATTTGCTTCCCACGGCGCCAACGTGACAGAATCTAACTACTCAGTCGGTCGAAATCTGACGGCCGCCCAAGGTCTGCCCGCAGTGCTACAGCGGACTGTGCGCAATTCCAAGGGTAGGGCACAGCCTGCCCGCCTGCCTGCAACGTTGTAACACTGCGGGCAGGCAAAATGCTTACGCACAAGCGGGCCTGTTCCGCCGTTCTTTGACTCAATAAGCTGAGTAGTTACGATGAAATTACATTTCGAGAAATTGGGGGCAAGTATGAGCGTTTCCGATGTAGATTGTTCAAGCGTTTGTTTTTGCGAGAATGGCGGGGATATCGTTCGCATCCTGCCATGGAACTGCTCCCGAATCGAGCATGCGCCTGATCCGGGAAGAGGCGGAATGGTCGCCGGTGTAATCTCTCTTCTCCAGATCGCGGTCGTTGATCAGCGTTCGCACCCCGCGCCGCAGTGCATCCTCCAGTATCCTTATGTTCGGCAGGTTGCCCGGTCCGAACGGCACCTCACAAAGGATTATGGCATCTGCCTCGCCGGCCATGCAGGCGGCTTGCTCAACGGCCTGAACGCCAATGGGCGAAAAGGGCTTTTCGAGCGCGGTCTCTATCCCGAGCGCCTGCGCGCACAGTGCGTCGCTGTCCCCCTTGTTGAGAGCTCCGCAGGTGATCTTGTGGCCGCTCAGGCAGAGGCGCCTGAGCAGTTCGCATCCGCTGCCGCCGCCCGCGACCAAGTGCACGCGCACTCCGGAGTCCCCGTCCTGGGAGCGTAGCACCGGCGCTGGCACGATCAGCGGAGCACCCGTAGCGGCGTCGTGGAGAATGCGGGCATCGCAGTGGTACACGCTCCTGATCAGTTCCCCGGTCAGGACTTCCGCGGGCGTTCCGTCCGCCGCCAGCGTTCCGTTGCGCAGCACGAGCAGCCTTCGGCAGAAAACGGATGCCAGGTTGAGGTCGTGACTGATCATGAGCACAGTCACGTCCTGCTCGGCGTTGAGCCGCTGCATGAGCTGCATCAGCTCTATTGCGTGGTTCATGTCCAGGTGCGTCGTGGGCTCATCCATCAGAATGATCTTCGGCTCCTGCGCCAGCGCCATGGCCACGACCGCCCGTTGTTTCTCGCCGCCGCTCAGCGCATTGAGCGTGCGATGTTTCAAGTCGCTGATATCGGTGTAGGCCATTGCCCGCTCAGCCACCTGTCTGTCGCGGTCGGACGGCTGCTGCCAGGGGTGAAGAAGGACGGAGCGTCCCAGCATCACGATGTCCTCCACGGTGTGTGCCATGGGAGTGGTGAGTTCCTGTGGCACCACCGCGATCAGCCTGGCGCGCTCGGCGGCGTCAATCGCCCCGACCTCCCGCCCGAAAATCCGGACCGTGCCGGACTGCGCAGGGTGCAGGCCAGTGAGCACTTTGAAAAGGGTGGACTTGCCCGCACCGTTCGGACCGATCAGCGCGGTCATTTCCCCGGCGGCAACGGCGAAGTTGAGCTGCCTGAGCACCTCGGCATCGGCATAGCCGGAGGACACATTTCTGAATTCAACTGCAAGCTTCATTCAAGCCACCCCTGTTGCTTCTTCTTTCTTAGAAGGAAGAGGAAAAAGGGACCTCCGACAAGCGCCGTTATCACACCCACCGGTATTTCGATCGGGGCGAACACCAGCCGGCCAGCCGTGTCGCAGAGGGTTAGAAAAAGTCCGCCGGCCAGCGCGGCGGCCGGGACCAGTCTGCGGTGATCCGGTCCGACCAGGTTGCGCATGAGGTGCGGGATGATCAGGCCGACGAACCCGATAAGCCCCGCGACGCCTACGGCCGCGGCGGTTATGAGCGTGGCAAGCACCAGTCCGATCCTCACAAGCATCTGCGCGCGGACGCCGAGATGATGAGCCGTTTCCCATCCGAGCGTCAGCGCGTTGAGCGGCCGGGCGATCAGCCATGTCCCAGCGAAACCGACGACGATTAGCGCTGAGCAGACCGCCAGCAGTGGCGAGGACATGACCTGCAGGTTGCCCAGCATCCACCAGGTTATGCTGTGAAGCCCCTCCATCGGCGAAAGCGAGATGATCAGCATGAGAAGGCTTGAGCATACGGAGCTTACGATCACGCCGCTCAACAGCAGTCCGTACATCGAGGTGGATCCATTCTGACGGGCAATGAAATAGACGAGGGTTAGTGTGAGCAGCGCCATGACGAACGCGCTGAGCGGAAGCGCAAGGAACCCGGCGGCGGCTATGCCGGTAAAAATCGCCAGCGCGGCCCCGAGCGCGGCGCCGCCGCTGACCCCGAGAATGTAGGGGTCAGCCAGGGGGTTGCGGAGCAGCGCCTGCAGCACCACCCCGGCGCACGAGAGCGCCGCGCCGACGGCGAAACCGGCTATCACCCTGTTCGCGCTGACCCAGAGAATCCTGCGCCCGATGTCGGTGTGCCAGTCAGGCAGCCCGATCCTGATTACTCCGAGAAAAAGGCACGCGGCAAGCCATGCGGGCGATACAGCGAGCAACCACCATACTATGTTTTTCCTGTTCATTTTGCCATGATGCATTTTTCGAGCATCTCAATTCCTTCGAGCACGCGTGGACCCGGGCGAAGGGCGAGGCTGCTGTCCATTCCGCCGTATACGCGTCCAGTCTTCACGGCCCCTATGCCCGACCAGCCCGTTCGTGACGCCAGCGACTCACCTATGGTCCTTGTATCGGACATGTAGAGGCAGATGATCACTTCAGGATCGCGTGCGATCACCCACTCCGGGGCAACGGAGAAATATTCCTTATCAGTGATTTCGTCGCCGATGTTCTTGCCGCCCGCCAATCGCACGAGGTCCGACACGAAAGAGCCGCGCCCTGCCGTCATCAGGGGATCGCCCCAAATCTCGACGTAGACCGACGGGCCGCCGCCTTGTCTCGTGCGCAGCTCCGCGACCCTGCTGCTTATGGTGTCGGCTAGAAGGGCAGCGCTCTCGCGTCGATCGAGCAGTTCGCCAACAGATCGAATTGCCGACGGAATATCGTCGAGTTCGGAGCACTTGACCCGCGCGCGCTCGACTCCGAGCTGCTCGATCATATTTCCGATCCGCTCATCCTCCAGATCCACATCCAGCACCAGCGAGGGTCTGGCCCGGACCAGGGCGTCCAGCGACGGTGTTCCGAAACCGCCGATAACGGGAATATCCTTCACGATATCCGGAGGGTAGTCACAGGCGCTGGTCCGGCCGACGAGCGTGTCCTTCGCGCCGATGGCAATCACTATCTCCGTTATGTTCGGAGCGAGGGAAACCACGCGGGCGCCCGGCATCTCTTCGCGCTGACGCGGAGTGCGGGCGCAGCCTTGGAGAAGGAATGAGACTAACGGCAGCACAAGCGCCATTGTTCTGACTGAGTGCATTGTGAGGATGATCTTGTCACTCACTGATTCGGATCGAATTAATGGACTCTTGAAGCTGATTTGCGTATGTCTGGTATTCATCCTTCTCTATCACGAAGGAAATGAACGCCAGTTTCGTTCCTCTCTCGATGTAGACCCTCAACAGCACGTTGCCGTCGGGCGTCTCTCCGATTGTTTTGATAGCCTTGTTCCCGCTGATATCGAAAGAGGTTTCCGAGGTCACTTTCGATCCGAACTCCCTCGATAGCGCTGCCGCGGTAGCCTCGAATGAAGGGGGTTGGACTTCTTCCTCCATCATCAGCCCGGTGCTGTTTCCTTTCGTGCAGAGCTGG
>CAYWJE010000230.1:0-5915 GCA_964458525.1 uncultured Verrucomicrobiota bacterium | reverse complement strand
TATGGGGCGGTTCCTGAATCCCGATCCGATTGGGGAGATGGGCGGGTTGAATTTATATTGTTTTGTTTCTAATAGGACTCTGGATTATGTTGACTCATTAGGACAAGCGCGATTGCGTTTTATTGGTTTGCATTCCTGGAATGTGACCGAGGTAAGAGAAATAGCAACTAGCTTGCAAGGGGCGATTACGATGGCTCAGAAAAAACGCATAGCGGCAGCGGAGGCTGTTAGAGTGTTTGAATCTGCGAGCCAAAACTGCCCAAGACGTATTTCCAAAGTGTGCAATCCTATGTATAATGACATCGCGACGGCGATGAGAACAGCCGAGGGAGTGCTCCATAACATAAGCGGGCTAGACGCAGTTGATGTGATGTCGGGTTGGTGGCTGAATGTCGCCAACGCCACCGGGTTTACTGACTTCGATGCACAGTATAATCCAACTTATCATGTGATTTTGCTCCTTTCGTCCAAGGTTCCCATCAACACATTTCTCCATGAATTATCCCACTATGTAGGGGTCGTAGGTGATGTGTTTAACCCTTTCGCTCTGTCAGAATTGAACAATGGTTATTATTATGGTAGCATGGGATCAGGTGAGAAGCACGGGGCTCTAGTATGGAATGTTTTACCTCTACAATACGAGTATAAATACACTGTCTATAACAATTGTTGTCACATTCAGGATTACTTCGGAGACCTATAGTTGAGGTGCGTGATGCGGGTCAGTGCAAGCAAGATATTGCGCATTGCTGTCGTTGCGGCAGTCATAGCTTTTGTTGTCTATTCTGGACTTATGGTGTTGGTCTTTGGGTGGCAGCTTCTCGGTCTGATATTCGACACGTCTCGTCATCGTTCGATGAAAAGCGAGGTGCTGTTCTATCAGAGCCAAGTGCAAAATGCGTTCTATAGATATGGCGATGAGAAGCATGAGCCTGGGGTTGATGGTATGCCTTTGCCATCAGTATTCCCGGACGATTTTCCAAGCAGGGCGAAGTTGGACAAATATTGTCCTGTAACGGGAGCGGAATGCTCCTATCTTATTTTGGGGGGCGGAAATAAAAGGCTTGGCATTGTCATGGACAGCGTTCCACACAAGAATGGTGACGTTTTTGTCATTTACGCTTCAAGCGAAAGAGGGCGGGCGGAGCCTGCGCGCTTCTGGGACGGATCGGTTGATCTCATTTATGAATTATTCGACAGTTCCAGATACAGAATGATGAAGCTGGAAAGCGTTGAATAGGAAACGGGTGTGATGTCCAGGCTTGCGTGCCTCGGTTGATTTATTCACGCAGCATTGGGAGGGAGAAGTCTTGGCTGTCAGGCGATTGTTATTCAGATTGTGCGCGGCATTGACATTCGTGTTCATTGCTGTTGCGTTGACCATTTTGGCGCGATCTTTTCTTCCCGATTTCTGGTGCAAACGACGTCTTATGCAGTTCGATGAGCCCGTGCGTAGAGTTCTTGCCGGCGAAGTCGCCCCGGATGCTCTGCCCCGCATTTTCTGCCCAGTATCTGGCGGCGAATATTTCTGCATAGTAATAAGAGGAGGGGATGGCGACTGGGCGATCGTGGGAGATACTGAGGCGCATGTTTTTCAGGGGCCACGCGGGACTTTCGCCCATAAGGAACGCTACTATAATCTCCGTTTCTATCGCAGGCATGAAAGTCCAAGAGATGCTCGAATTCAGGATTACAGCATGGATTTCATCGCCCGGCTACTTGAACTGTGCGAAGTGATCTGGTTTGGTGGTCCGGGGTTCCCGGTGAGGAAAGGTTTGATTGGCAGGCAAGCATTTGTCACTGAGAGGCATGTTGTTGTCGAACAGTGAATATGCTTACCATCCAACATTGTGTATGTGGCGAGGGATAGGATGAGAATGAACGAGGGCAAGGCTGAGGGAAGAGTCTGGCGGTATTATGTGTCTTTTGGAATAATCGTGGTGGTATTGTTCATGCATCTGATTCGAGTGAACAAATACTATTATGTTCGTGTGAATGAAGATAACGAATTCGGACATTTGGTATGTTTCAACAAGCATGTGGGGCCTGCTTTCTTATACTCGGTCCCGGAATATGTCATTTCCGATGGGACGCTTTACCTTTATGTGCAAAAAATAACCTCCAACGCTCTTCGGATAGTTGAGATAGAATTCGCGCGTTGGGATATTGCCAAGCTCACGGCATTTCGAAAGGCGAATCCAGAGCTTGAAGAGTATTGGCCTGACAGGAGCAAGAAGTCGGCTGGCGTCCCATGGATTATGGAAGCTGAAGAGTTGTGAGGCATTGGTGTAGTGTCTCGCCATTCGACATTCTGGACATGATTCGGAATCGAAGGGAGTGTGAGGCTGGTGTAATGGGCCAGCGAGATTCGTCGGGGCAAAATGACGAGGAATTTGCCGGTTAAGAGCGTTGACAGTCGGAATGAAGAATGCCGAAAGCGGACATGAAGGCGTAAGATTTGACTATCAGCATGATAAGAACTGTTGTGATCTCATAACCCTTCTCGACAAATAGTTGTGAAAACGGAAAAAGAGCTTCCGATAGCTGATCCTCCGCGAGTTTATACGGGGATGAGTCGTCCTTTTCGATTATTTCTTGTTCTGCTGTCGATTTTGTGGGTTCTATATATTTTACTTGCTTGGTTTTACGCCCATCCGCCAAAATACAAGCATGGTTGTGATGCCCGTATATACTTTAGTTCATCTCGGCTCTTCAGCCTGGTTCCGTTCCCAGAACAATATCCTTATCCTTGGTTGATAGAATCAGGGTCTAACGAAGAGTTGAAAAGGGCAGTATGTCCACTGACAGACGCAAAATATCGCTATGTTGTGCTTGACGGCAGGGATATTGAATGCGCCTTTCTTATGGATGCAATCAGCCATGCTGATGGGACAAGAGGTGTGGGATACGTTCTGCGAAAACATGGCACGCACGGAGAGCATGACAGGCTGATATTGAAATCAGATCTACTCATCTTGCTTGATGAGATGATAGATAGCTGGAGATGCGGCGGGTCTCTTGTAGTTGACTCTCTAGAATCCAACACCTATTAAGCAAAGAATGAAATGAACCCATATTTGCATGAGTATCGTCGTCTTGGTGTTAATATTGCATGGAGCATAGTTGTTCTAGCAGTAGTGGTTTTCGGTGGCAGCAAATGGACACACTGGAATCGCTCTATGAGAATAGAAACCTGTTACAGGACTGCGGTCTATAACCTCTTGAACGGCGAGGATTATCGCGGGTGCGTGGAAGAATCCGGCTTTTTATGCAGGGCTTTCACTAACAGGACATCGAGATGGCTTGTCGTATATGAGAAAGAGCCCGACAGGAGGAAGAAGAGACGGATTATTTTCGGGACGAATTATGAGAACTATTCATATCAGGAGGTCGATGATAAAGCGTGGCACTTCCTCGATCAGGTTTTGAACGGTTGTGTTCCGGAAGTGGAGAGTCAGGCACCAGAAACGTCTCTAGGTATTCAGCCAGATTCGGCGGAGGAAAAACGGGCGGACGAGGCCGATGATGTAATTTCTGCGGAAGTGGAGCTTGGGAGCGAATAACAGGATGGAATCAAGGCACAAGCCATCAACAGGGATGGTCAACGAGGAAGAGGCATTCTACGACCCCCCCCCGCATAAAACTGCGTTGCGGGAACGTCTCACGAGCCGAGCCGCTTGACCCTATGGCGAGGCCGAAGTGCTGCGGGAAGAAACGGACGGACGCACCGTGGCATCGTGGCGGGGTACGGATACAGGCGACCTTGCAAGGATCGCAGAGAGAACGTCGGGAAAGATCGCCGTGCGGCAGGGACTTGCGACAACCTACAAAGACCTGAAGGAATAGGGATGACCAAAGCCGACAGGAGGACGGTGGTTTGACGCATGAGCCCGTAAGAGCGAAGAGGCGGGGTAACGGCCGCTGACCTGCGCTTTGAGCGCAACTGATGGCGAGTTGGAATCATGATAATCAAAACAAAGGCTTATCCTCGCGCGGGTCTGGTGGGGAATCCGTCCGACGGGTATTTCGGGAAGACGATTTCTTTCGTGTTCACCAATTTTTGCGCGGAGGTGACTCTTTACGAAACGCCGGACCTGGAAATTCTGCCGGCCACGCGCGACCATTCCCGGTTCAAGAGCATTACGGGACTGGTTGACGATGTCCGGCTTTTCGGCTACTACGGCGGCATCCGCCTCCTGAAGGCGACGGTGAAGAGGTTTCACGACTACTGCGCGGAGAACCACATTGTCCTCGATGATCGTAATTTCACGATAGTCTATCGCACCGACATCCCCACCCGTGTGGGGTTGGCTGGATCAAGCGCGATCATCACAGCGTGCCTGAGGGCTCTGATGTCATTCTACGGGGTCAGCATTCCCATGCCGATTCAGGCGAACGTGATTCTTTCGGTGGAGGAGCACGAGCTGGGCATTTCCGCCGGACTCCAAGATCGCGTGGCTCAGGTCTACGAGGGGCTTGTCTACATGGATTTCGACAAATCGGTCATGGAGAGGCAGGGATACGGACACTACGAGCCGCTCGATGAAGCACGGCTGCCCCGGCTCTATATAGCCTACCGCGACGATCTGGCGGAGGGTTCCGAAGTATTTCATAACGATCTGCGCGGCAGGTTCAACCGCGGAGAAAAGGACGTTGTGGCGGCAATGGATTTCTGGGCGGACCTCGCCGATCAGGTTCGCGCCTGCCTCATGCCCGGCGGTGACACGAGCGCGCTGCCCGGCCTGCTCGACGCCAATTTCGACATGCGGCGCAGGCTTTGCCGGATAAGCTCCGATAACATAGCCATGGTGGAGACGGCAAGATCGGTTGGAGCGAGCGCAAAATTTTCCGGTTCCGGCGGGGCGATCGTCGGGACTTGCGAGGATGACGCGATGTTCGACAGGCTCGTCAAGGCGCTTGGCGCCATCAACGTGAAGGTGCTGCGCCCTTTAATCAAACGACAGGAGAAGATTATCCATGATTCATAAAGCAGTGATTCCCGCCGCGGGATTCGGCACGCGCTTCCTGCCCGCCTCCAAGTCGCAGCCCAAGGAAATGCTGCCGATCGTTGATACCCCCACGATACAGAGAGTCGCCGAGGAGGCTGTCGCCTCCGGCATAACCGATCTGCTCCTGATCATCGGGAAGGGTAAGCGCGCCATTGAGGAGCATTTCGACCGCAATTTCGACCTCGAGGCTGAGCTTGAAGCACACCAGAAGTTCAAGGAGCTCGATTCGATACGCCGCATCTCCGATATGGCCGATGTTCATTTCGTGTGGCAGAAGCAGCTGAACGGGCTGGGGGACGCGGTTTCCTATGCCCGCTGCCATATCGGCAACGAGCCCTTTGCCCTGCTGCTCGGAGACACTCTGGTGGAGTCGGACCAGCCCGTCACGCGCCAGCTGATGAACGTGTTCGACCGCTATCAGGAGTCGGTCGTGGCTCTCGAAGAGGTCAGCCCGGAGAAGGTGAGTCGCTACGGGATAATGGACGGTAAGTCTATCTCCAACGGGCTGTTTCTCGTTTCAGATTTCATCGAGAAGCCGGATGTGGACAAGGCTCCATCCAACCTAGCCATCGCGGGACGGTACATTTTCACGCCTGAGATCTTCGACTGCATCAAGAAGGTGAAGCCCGGAAAGAACGACGAGATACAGCTCACGGACGCCATGCAGCTTCTCGTCAAAACTCGCGTGATCTACGGGCTGCGGTTCAAGGGCGTCCGCTACGATATCGGAAATAAACTGGATTTTGTGAAGACGAACATCGTCTTCGGTCTGAAGCGGGATGACATGCGGGAAGATCTGCTTGCCTTTATGAAAGAATTGCTGGCAAGAGAGAACAATGGAGATGAAAAGGGTTAGCTCCTTAAACTTCGATTGTTTGAGTAAATGAGTCAAACAAATCCGACTGA
>CAYWJE010000229.1:0-5934 GCA_964458525.1 uncultured Verrucomicrobiota bacterium | reverse complement strand
TCAGTCGGATTTGTTTGACTCATTTACTCAAACAATCGAAGTTTAAGGAGCTAATGAATACACGCGAACGGTTTGTGGGAACACTGGTCGGCGATAAGGTCGACAGGGTTCCGTTTATCAAGGTTTTCGGCGGCACGAATGCAATTCATCCGGAATGGGAACGGGAACATCCCGGGATCGCAAACACTATCGACAGACTGCTCGGATTTGAGGGGGTTTATCGCGGGTGGGACATCACACCGGTCAACATGGACCCATCAAACACCGGACCTTCCGAGATCATCAACGAAACCGGGGACATGGTGGTGCGCCGCATGGGCGATGGCTCTGTCGTGCAGCAGTACAAAGGCGGCGACTATCACCGGCATACCATCGAATGGCCGGTAAAAACTCTGCGGGACTGGCAGTCTTACAAGGAAAGATTCCTTGATCCGGACGATCCCTCCAGATTCCCGGATGACTGGGAAAGGCGTGTCCAGGAGTATAAGCGTCGCGACTATCCCCTGCAACTCACGCACAGAGGCGTCTATGGATTCGCTCGAGAAAGAATGGGCGATGAAAATCTTGCTTACGCCTTTTACGATTCCCCTGAACTCGTTCACGACCTGATGAACAGTTACACCGATGCGGCCATAAGGCTGTGGGAAAAGCAGGCAGCAGATGTGGAATTCGATCTCATCGAGTGCTGGGAAGACATGGCTTCAAAGAACGGATGCCTGATCTCTCCCAGCTCTTTCCGCGAATTCATGACGCCCTGCTACAGGCGCATCGCTGAATTCGCGCGCAATCACGGGATCAAGGTCATCCTCGTGGACTCTGATGGACTGATAGAAAATCTCACGGAACTCATGCTGGAAGCAGGGGTAACAACGCTTTATCCTTATGAGGTGCTGGCCGGGAATGATGTGGGAAGGGTCTTGGAACGCTATCCCAATGTGGGCGTCATCGGCGGCCTGCGAAAGGAAGCCATGTACGAAGGGAAAAAAGCTATAGATGTAGAAATGCAGAAGGCACGGGCGTGGATCAGGAAGGGCAGGTATATCCCGGGACCGGACCACTTTGTTCTGGAGTGCGCGACTTTCGCTAATTACAGGTATTTCATGGAAAGCCTGAGGGAAGTTGTTATGACCACAAAGCCGGATTTCTAATCCGCTTGCCCGCCCGATGATCATCACTCTTTTTTGCTTCGCTTAGAAACCCTTAACAGCGGGAAACATTCGACCATGCTGTCACAACAATATCACAAAGAAGAACTGAAGCGCGTCCTGATTCCACGCGCTGAATGGCATCCTTTTCCCCGCGCGGACGACCGGGGACCTTGGGAAGCGCTGCCGGCATCCCTGATGCAGGCTCATATAAAGCGAGCCGAGAAACTGATTGAACAGCCCTGGCCGTCTTTGCCCGCCGCTCTTTATCTGGATTTCGCCCGCACCGGCAACCGCTGCCGATACGAGGAGCCTTGCTTTGCAAGGCGCAAGGCGCTTGCCGACCTCGTGATCGCCGAGTGCTTTGACAACCGGGGCAGGTTCGCCGACGAGATACTCAACGGGATCTGGACGATTTGCGAGGAGTCATCATGGGTTATCCCGGCGCATTGCTACTTGCAGAAATCCGGCTCCGGCCTCCCCGATATTTCGGAACATGTTGTTGATCTGTTCGCTGCCGAAACAGCATCGCTGCTGGCATGGACGAGTTATCTGCTGGCGGCGCGCCTCGATGCGCTTTCGCCTCTGGTGAACGAGAGGATCGAGCGGGAGCTCCAGGCACGCGTTCTCGCCCCCCTGCTCCACCGCTCCGATTTCTGGTGGATGGGCTTTGCCGGCACCCAGACCAACAACTGGAACCCCTGGATCATTTCCAACTGGATCGCATCAGCGTTGCTCATTGAGCGCGATGAGGAGCGGCGGCTCGATCACATGCTGAAGGCGATGCGCGCACTCGACAACTTCATTGACACTTATCCATCGGACGGCGGATGCGACGAGGGCCCGGGCTACTGGGGACGTGCGGGCGGGTCGCTCTTCGACTGCCTGGAATGGCTTTACAGCACGACGGGCGGCTCCGTTAACGTGTACAGAGAGCCGCTCATCGGGGAGATTGGGCGCTTCATATACCGCACCCAGATCGCGGATGGGTACTTTATCAATTTCGCCGATGCGCCATCGAACCTGACTCCATCCCCGTCCGTCTGTTTCGGCTATGGCAGGCGCATAGGGGACGCCGCCCTTCAAGCGCTGGGATCATGGGCGGCCGCCCGGCAGGAATTGGAGGTTCGCGGCTCAAGCGATTGCCTGAGCCGCACACTTCAGATGTTTTCTGCCCTTGACGAAATGACACGCGGCCCTGCCGCCCCGCCCCTTCCCCGCGACGTCTTTCTCGACCGCATCGAACTGTTCGCTGCGCGCGACAGGAATGGTTCGTCATCCGGGTTCTTCGTTGCGGCAAAGGGCGGGCACAATGCCGAGAGCCACAACCACAACGATGTCGGGAACATCATCGTTTATCTCGACGGCAAACCGGTCCTCGTTGATGCCGGCGTGGAGGCCTATTCCTCGAAGACATTCAGCCCGCAGCGCTACACGATATGGACCATGCAGTCCGCGTACCACTCGGCGCCGATGGTTAATGGAATCCAGCAGTCGAACGGGCGCGAGTTCACCGCGCGAGGCGTGTCGCACATGTCCGACGATCGCTCGGCGACATTCGACATGGACATAGCGAGAGCATACCCGGCGGAAGCCGGCATCAAATCGTGGCGCAGAACCGTGACTCTGGTGCGCGGAGAGTCGCTCACCTTGGCTGACAGTTTTGAGCTCGCCGGGCAGCCGCGCGAAACGGCATCACATCTCTTGACAGCCTGTGTCCCTTCCATCACGGAACATGGGATAATACAGCTTCAGCCGAAAGCGCTTGGAGGAAAGAGGATTTCGGGGTCGGCCAGGCTGCATTTTGATCCGGACCTGTTCGAAGTTCTTTTCGAACCGGTCTCCCTGGTCAACTCGAGCCTGAAATCAGCATGGGGCGACGGGCTGACGCTCATTGTGTTCAAGTCGCGCAGGCCCGCGGCGCGCGGTAAATGGACGCTGCAGGTTACACGGTGAAGAAACGTCCACGGGCGGGCTATTCCTGCGTGTCCTTCGTCTGCATCATGCCGACGAACGTGAATGTTACTACCAGCACGCCGAACACGATGTAAGCCACGGTGAACAAGTTGTAGGCAGAGGGATCATCGGGGAGAATCAAGGGACGGGCCGCCCATCCCCACCGATACACGAACCCGTAGGCCACGAACAGGCCGATGCGGGAAAACCGGAGTAGCAGACAGACCGTGAGAACCACAAAAACCAGCATGGTCTCGATCATCGGAACCGGAAGCCGGGCGCTTTCCAGCCCGGACTCATGGTACCAAATCCAAAATTCATATAGCCTTGAGATCATGAAAATAGAGCAAACAGGTCAGAACGCGTAGTTAAGGGTGCCGCCGACAGAGCCGCCTTCGGGATTCGCGACATATCGCATCTGACCCACGCTGCCGGAAACATTTTCGATCCAGTCGTAGCGACCGAACACGCTCATCTCCAGCCCCCTGATAAGCCTGAGCCCAAGCTCTCCCTGGACGAAGAACCCCACATTGTACTCAGTATCCCTGTTTGAATCCCGCCAGCTGGCCAGCAGGGAAGGCGCCCCCCCGTTGCTGCTTTCATAAAGCGCCTCGTAATATGACGCATCAGTGTCCACGATGGTGAGAGTGGGTCCCATCGCGCCGGAAACATAGAGTCGACGGCAATGGCCGGCAAGGCTCATGCCGAGCGAGACGGTGGAGAGATCCATACTGAAGGATTCGTCCACTGAGTTATACGCATCATAAGAGCCGGACGACACTTTCGTGCCCTTGCCGCTCACGCGGGAATCAGGAGTGTTGTTAATGGTAGGCCCCGGCGTCTCGACAGTTCCCTGATAGGGACTGCTCGCCGGGGTAATGCCGGTTCCGGCGAGCAAATAGCTATCCTCGGTATATTGACGGTAAGAAGCCCAGCGCTGCTGGTCGCTGAAGGTCGTGGCGGTGCCCGAGGATGAATAGGCAACCCGCGAAGCATCCAACCGGACTCCGCAGTCCACCGGGCCGGCCTGCTTGAGCACCCGCTCAGCGCGAACGTACACGCCCGCGTTACCGTCAGAATCCCGCTCCCTCTCTCCGGTGGATATGACGGTATTCCGCGTGAACTCGGTTCTCGATTTCTGCAGCCACTTCAAGACAACAGAGTCGTTCTTCACCTGGCTTCCGTTTTCATAGCCCCAGTTCCACGTGCCGCCGTCAAGTCCCGTCCAATCATCCATGTGCACATAGCCATCAATGTAATCCCTGTCGGCAATGGAAGCAGTATCGCTCGCTGGATCGTAGGTATAGGTTGTGTTCCGGGACTTGGCCGGAATGGGATAGGATTGCGAGTATGAACCGGACTTGAAGGTCTGGCTGTTTATCACCCTGTGGATAGCGCCGGCGGAAAACCTCCACTTCGGCATCTCATTGGGCTGAGCCATGGCGCGCTCAATGTCATACTTCGCCCGCTCATCCAGCACCTTGGACCTGGCTTCCCACCTCGTCTTAAGATCGGCATCGCGGGCCGCAACAGCAGCGCGGCGAGCCGTCTCGCTTGCAGCCAGCTCATCAGATTCCTTCTGTAGCCCGGCCTTTTCTTCCGGATCATCGGCCTTGGCAATGGCATCCGCAAGCTCTTTAGCCCTTGCGACAATGCGCGCCCTTACCCCGGATTCCCTGATGGCGCGCCGTTCAAGCTCCGCATTCACCCTCGACTCTTCCCGGGCCTTGCGCTCGGCCGCAGTCACGGCAGCAGCGTCAACACGCTCCTTCAACTCCCGCTCGGAACGGGCTTTCGCTTCTGCATCGGCCTTCGCATTAGCCTCTTCGCGCGCCTTGAGCTTGGCTGCGAGCACGGCGGCCCTATCAGCCTGTGTTTTTTCCTCCTGCTCGGCTCTGGCCTTCAGTTCCGATTCCTTTGCGGCGGATCTGGCCTTGGCATCCATAGCCTCCTGTTCGACCCTGGCTTTCTTGTCCGCCTCAGCCTTCGCGCGCGAATCTTCCCTCGCCTTCACACGCGCAGCTTCCGCCGCCTTGCGCTCAGCCGCCCGCTTCACGTCCGCCTCCACCTCGGCGCGCCGAGCCGCTTCCCTCTCGGCATGTTTGCGCGCCTCGTTCTCCAGTTTCGCCTTTGCGTTATCATCGGTGGCGGCGGCTATGGCAACTGCAAACTCCTTTGACCTCGCGTCCGCCTGCGCCCGAAGCAAAGTCTCCCTGGCCACGACCCTGGCCGCCGCGTCTTTGGCTTCCTGTTCGGCCCTGGCTTTCTTGTCCGCTTCCGCCTTTGCGCGCGCCTCTTCTTTCGCCTTCAGCCGCGCATCCTCCGCCGCCTTACGCTCCGCATCGCGCTTGACCTTTTCATCGAATGCCGCCCTGCGGGAAGCTTCCTTATCTGCGTGCTTCTTTGCCTCGACCTCAAGCGCGGCCTTCTTATTCCCGTCCTTTTCCGCGGCTATCGCCTTAGCCAATTCCTTTGACCTGGCATCAGCCTGAGCGCGAAGCTCGGCTTCCCGCGCAGCGCGCTCTTCGGGAGAACTCGAGAAAGGATGCGTCAGCCAGGAGAAAAAGCCTCCGGACTGGCTTGCAGATGCTTTGTTGGAAGGTGATGATTGTTGAGACTTGGTTCCGGCGCCAGATTCAGCAGGAGCCGCCACAACCGATCCGGCGACAACAGCCAAAATGGATACAACCGCCATGATGGCAAAAAACCACTTCCAAATCCTCGGGTAACTCATAATTGCATCCCCATTCAGAAGTTTTGCGACACACAAAAGACGACGCAACGAACAGATATGGTCGGCCACTCTATGTGCGAAAAATCTAAACACAACAGA
>CAYWJE010000228.1:0-5939 GCA_964458525.1 uncultured Verrucomicrobiota bacterium | reverse complement strand
ACCATTGTCCGCCACCCGCCTGCGCTTGCGACGCAGGCTGGCGGATCTTTGATATAGTGGCGTCTGAGTAGTTACAAAAATATGTAACAACTCAAGGCAACCAGAATTCAGGGCGGCCTCAGATGGCGTACCATCAGATTTTTCCGTGCATCTGAATATATCAGCGGACGGCAGAATGCCGTCCCTCCCATTACCAGACCAGCATATCTGCTGGAAATGAGGGAGGGTCGGCGCCACGTCATACCGACATGGTGTGATGTCGCCGACCGTATAGCTGAGTAGTTACATTTTGCATGTATTTCAATGAGTTAAATATGTTCGCTGAGCAGTTACATCTTCTTGATTTCTTCTTCCACTTCGTCCGCGCCCTCCTTGTAGAACTTGGCCTCGTCCGGCGCCAGTTCGTAAAGAAGGCGAAGGAATTCGCCGGCATGCACGCGCTCTTCGTCGGCTATGTCCTTGAGCACTTCAATGGCCAGCTTGTTATTTGTTGATTCGGCAAGTTGCATATAGAGCTGGACGGCTTCGTATTCCGCAGATACCATGAAGCGTATGGCACGCACGAGCTCGCTCTTGGTCAACTTCCTGTCTTTTGCAAGACCTGAAAAAGGCGCTCCGAATTCCGGCATGATACTTCCTCCCTTATAGTGTTATGTCTACGGATCAACGTATTTCAACTTGAACATTAGCCCATCGGAATCGGCAAGTCAATCCATTCCAATTCCCATTTCACCATGAAGGACATGAAGCGCTGGATTTTCTTGTCTCCTTCATGTTCTTCATGGTAAATATTCTGTTGTCTTTCTTGATCAGTTGGGGCCGCGCCGCGTCCGCGGGTTTCGCTCGACACGGCGCACCGGCCGTTATATACTTACGGCAATCATGGAGGTGTGCCCGGTGAAAACTGATTGCCCCGAAACGGATAACGGCGCGGGCGCCCAGCCGCTGCCCGCGGTAAGCCCGGTGGCGGTGATAGATATAGGCGCCAGCGCGGTGCGCATGACGATTGCCCAGAAGAAGGAGCCAGGGTCGTTCGAGGTCCTGGAATACCTGCAGCAGGCGGTTAGCCTCGGAAAGGACACTTTCTCCAGCGGTCGCATAGAGAAGGTCAGGATCGAGGAATGCGTGCGCGCCTTGAAGAGCTTCCGGAGAATACTCGAGGAATACTGCATAACGCGTGATGATCAGGTCAGGGCCGTCGCGACTTCTGCGGTGCGGGAGGCGGAGAACTGCGACGCGTTCCTTGACAGGATTTATATGGCCACCGGCATTCACGTCGAGCCGCTCGACGAGGCGGACGTGATGCGCCTCACCTATCTCGGCGTCCAGTCCTGCATCAGGAACTCGCCGGACCTCTCGGGTTCGGAAATTCTCGCCGTGGAAGTCGGCGGCGGTAGCACTGAGCTTCTGCTGATTCGCGACGGCAACGTGGTATTCTCCGAGGGCTGCCGCTTGGGCTCACTGCGCACGCGGCTGATGATAGAGGAGCTGGAGTCGTCGGACGAGAAGCGCACGCGGCTGATGGAAGCCGAGATCAAGCGCACGGTTGACCAGATCCGCAAGGGCAAGACGCTGGGCGAGTCCGCGAGCATGCTGGCAATAGGCGCGGATGTCCGGTTCGCCGCGCTCCGGATTCTCCCGGACTGGGACCAGACCGCGCCCGCGCGGATTTCCGTCGCCGCGCTTGGCAAGCTGGCCAGGGAGATCGCGGCGATGGACGTGAACGAAATCGTGAAGAAATATCACGTTTCCTTCTCGGACGCGGAAACGCTCGGCCCGGCTCTCATCGCCTATATTCACCTCGCCAAGGTGTTTTCCCTGAAACATATATTTGTAACGAATATCAGCATGCGCACGGGCATACTTATGGAGATGACCACGAAGGAGCCGTGGAGCGGGGAGTTCAAGGAGCAGATACTGAGATCCGCGCTCGACCTGGGGCGCAAGTACCAGACAGACGAGGCGCACGTGAAGCACGTTGCGAAGCTGGCGTCGGCGCTGTTCAAAGCGCTCGCCGGAGAGCACGAACTGCCGCCCCGCTACGAGCTGCTGCTTCACGTCGTGGCGCTTGTTCACGATGTGGGCTTGTTCATCAGCAGTCGGAGCCACCATAAGCATTCGATGTATCTCGTGCAGAACAGCGAGATACTCGGCCTGAACCGCAGGGACATCATGCTTGTTTCGATGGTCGCCCGGTACCATCGCCGGGCCAGTCCCAAGCCCCTGCACGAATTCTATTGCACGCTGTCCCGGAACGACAGGGTGATTGTGTCGAAGCTCGCTGCCATCCTCCGGGTGGCCGACGCGCTGGATCGCTCACACGTTCAGCGCATCGAGCGGATCGAGTGCTCCCGCTCGGGCGACAGTTTTGTGATCACGGCGCCGGATGCGGGCGACTTGACCGTGGAACAGCTCGCGCTCGATCAGAAGGGAGACCTGTTCGAAAACGTCTACGGCATGACCGTTTCCCTCCGGTGATGGACTTGGCCTGAATTCCTGGCTAACTAATCTGTTCTGAGTTTTTCAGCTTAAATTCTTCTATTGCCTGCGTGTCCCTCTTCTCCTAGGATACGCCTGATCTAAACCTTCCCGCACATGCGGGGCAGAACAATAATTGGAGAACAGTTGAAAAAGAAACAAGTGCTCAAAATTGCCATAGCGGGACAAGGTCGCAGCGGACACAACATCCATTTCAATTATCTCAAGAATGCCGGCGAGAAATACCAGGTCGTCGCGGTGGCCGACGCGCTGCCGGAGCGCTGCTCGGAAGCAGCGCGTGAATTTGGCGCGCAAACCTACAGCGACTACACCCGTATGCTGGAAGCCGGCGGCTTCGACATCTTTGTCAACGCCCTGCCGACCCCTCTCCACGTGCCGGGCTCCCGCCAGGCCCTGGCGAAGGGCTGCCACGTCCTTTGCGAGAAGCCGATGGCGCCGAACCTGAAGGAATTTGATCGGCTGGTTGCCGCCGCAAAACGGGCGCGGCGCGCCCTGGTGCCTTTTCAGAATAATCGCTACCAGCCGTTCTTCATAGAGCTCCAGAAGATCGTCAATTCCGGGGTGCTCGGCCGCATCTTGTACGTGCGCAGTTTCTGGGCGGGATTCGGGCGGCGTTGGGACTGGCAGACTTTCCAGTGCAACCTGGGCGGGAGCCTGTTCAACACGGGTCCACATGCCATTGACCAGGCCCTTTGCTTTTTCCCGAAGCGCGTGAAGCCGGAAGTTTTCTGCCGACTCGGCAGCTTTAACGAGCTCGGCGGCGACGCCGATGATTTCTGCGCGCTCACGCTCTACGGTAAGGGCGTGCCGACGGTCGAGATACACCTCTCGCACTACCTGGCGTTTCCTCAGGGCGATATGTACAATATAAGCGGAACAAGGGGTGGACTCGCCGGCGGCCACGGCGCCCTGCGCTGGAAGTATTATGACAACGACAAGGCGCCGCGCCAGGAGATCTGGAAGCCATGGTCCCACAATCGCCAATATCCGAGCGAGTCACTGCCCTGGATAGAAAAGCATTGGACGCTCGACGAGTCCAAGGCGGGCGCGGCCGTGGGATACACGCTGCGTTCCTATCGCTCCGGCGTGCAGTGGATCTATGACGGGCTGTACGACGTCATCGTGAAAGGATGCGAGCCGGTGGTTACGCTGTCCGAGGTGCGGCGCCAGATCGCGGTGCTCGAAGAGGCGCACCGCCAGAACCCGCTCCCGAAAAGAGTGCGCCGCTGGCCGTGAATGTAAAAGGGAAACAAAATGCAGCAAGAATCCCTTGGCAAGAAATATCTGGCCGCCGTCACTATTTTGACGCTCATTTCATTCGCGGCGTCCGCGGCCGTGAGCCTTCCCTCCATCTTTGGAGATAACATGATCCTCCAGCTCGGCCAGCCGGTCCCGGTCTGGGGCGCCGCCGCGCCCGGCGAGAAAGTGACCGTGGCCTTCGCCGGCCAGTCAAAGGTCGCGACTGCCGACAAGGATGGCGCGTGGCGGGTGACTTTTGATCCGATGCAGGCCGATGGCGAGCCGAGGGATATGGTGATTTCCGGGGCGAACTCCATCACTTTCACGAACGTCGTGGTTGGCGAGGTGTGGCTGGCATCCGGCCAGTCAAATATGGCCATGGCCATGAAGAGCAAAAGAAGGGGCGCTGTGCTGAACGCTGATGCCGAGATCGCCGCCGCGAACCGGCCGGACATCCGTCTCTATCAGGCGCCGACAGAGGCGGAAAAATCCCCGGCGGCCAACTGCTGGCTGCCGTGCGCGCCCGAATCAGTCGAGCTGTTCTCGGCTGTCGCTTATTTCTATGCCCGGGACCTTCATGCCGCGCTCAATGTGCCGGTCGGCGTGATAAGCGCGGCGCTCGGCGGATCCAATATTGCCCTTTGGACGCCTCCAAACGGAGGCCTTTACCAGGCGCACGTGAAGCCGCTTTGTCCGTTCGGATTGCGGGGCATGATCTGGTACCAGGGCGAGTCCGACCCGCGCTTGTCCTATAGCAACGACATGCGCACGCTCGTAACCCGCATGAGGGGACTGTGGGGCATGGGAGATTTTCCCTTCTTCTACGTTCAGATTGCGCCCGCTTTCGAGTTCACGCCGAACTCTCTGCCGCTCCTCTGGCAGGCGCAAGTGGCGGCGCTGGATATCCCCAACACCTACATGTCGGCCTCTTCCGACCTGGGCGTTAACCTTCATCCGAAGGACAAGAGCACAATAGGAAAACGACTTGCAAAGATAGCGCTGGCGCTCACCTACAAGACAACCGGCGAGGAATACTCGGCGCCGGTCTGTCGCTCAGCCAAAACGGAGGGCGGATCAATTCGCGTTAACTTCGACCATGCGGAGGGACTGCGCTGTTCGGACGAGGGACCCCTGAACTGGTTCACCGTGGCCGGGGAAGACTGCGTCTTTCATTTCGCCGATGCGCGGATAGAAGGGGAAAGCGTCGTTGTCTCGTCTGAAAAGGTGAAAAAACCCGTCGCCGTGCGCTTTGCCTGGGATAAGCTCGCGGTGCATAATTTGGTGAACGGCGCCGGGCTTCCCGCTTTTCCCTTCCGCACTGACGACTGGCCCGTCTCCACGGAGGAAGCCAAGCCGTTTCACGTCCCGATCACACTCCCGCACGGCGATTCCACGGCCGACCTTGATGCCGCCCGCCCTATCCTCGACCAGGCTGCGGCGCACACCTTGCGGCGCGGCGGAAGGGAGTATGCCCGCGTGTCATGGTCTGTCGCCGGGGACTCCGTGCTGATGCGAATCCGCGTGCATGACGCAAGGGTGTTTGAATCGTCTCCGGACTGGAGCGGGGCGCTGGTGGATCTCTATATCTCGCCGACAGACACGAATCGCGTCCGCCAGGTGGTCTTTGAATTGCAGGGGCCCGGGAAGGAAATGAAGGTGGTGGGTTATGAGAGGGGCAGACCGGTAGACAGAAAAGTGCCGGGACAATGGCGGATGACAATCGCTCAGGATGGCGAATATATTCTCGAAGCGGCGGTGCCGTTCGCCTTTTTCGGGGTCGGCGCTCCGGCGGATGGATTCCTGATTGACGCCGCGGTCAATGCCGCCCCCTTCGGCGGTCAGGCTCCGGAGTTCGTGTGGGCTTTCTCGCCCCGTCCGGCTTTCCGTGATGATGTATGGTTCGCGCGGGCAAAACCCGAGTCAGTCGGACAACCCTGAACCCTGACACCTCGATTTTCCCCGCAATGTTTCAGAGAAAGCCACTGTTCTTGTTGTGTAAAAAAAGAAGGCAAATATGGCAACGATCAAGGTGCAGATGCAAGAACCTGTTCTGGCTAAGAACGAGAAAGGCCGGCAATGCAAGGCCATACTCACCCGTCGCGTGATGGTTGAAAAGGTTTAATCCTGAATCCAGATGATCTATAAGCCTAGCCAAATGTATTTGAAATTCGTTTTGGTGTAAAGCCGCGTTAGTGAAGTTT
>CAYWJE010000227.1:0-5954 GCA_964458525.1 uncultured Verrucomicrobiota bacterium | reverse complement strand
GGCGTATAAGCATACTCCAAACCCTTGCCAAAACAGCAGATGCGGTGAAATCGCCTCGCCTTCGGGTGAAAAACAGTAAAAAAGGTCCGGTGCAAAAATGTTTCTTCGATCACTTTCATAATATTCTTATCTTCAATAAGTAAAACTTCTTTTGCTGTTTTTCATGAATAAGTCAGGTTAGCCTGCCAGAGCAATCCCCAGTCGCCTCGGGCGGGAACTATGATGAATGCCTATCTGACACGCATCGCCGAGCACCTGATCCGCGAGTATCGGCTCCGGCCACATCACGACAATGGGGATGAGCAGGTCTGGCGAGCACGGCGGTTCGGCCCGCTGGAGGGCGGCCGGAAGCGCGGGAGCAAAAAGGTAGTTGAGTTTCGCCTCTGCCACGTGAAGGTGGCCGACTACCTCGACTTCCGGGAGCGGCACTCGGTCCGCCGGTATCGCAATGGCCGGACGTTGAGCGAGACGGTCGTCAGCATCGCACGGCACCTCACGGCCAATGCCAGCGGCTCGATCCGGCGCATCTACAGCCACGCCCAGGGGGGTGAGAATGTGACAGCTGTGCGGTCGCTTTCGCTCAAGAACTATTACACGCTGGAGGCTGATCAGCTTGCGCTGCTCCTCATGGTCAATGAGGATCGCTTCGCCTGGATACGCGAACTGCCTGTGACCTACTACCCCGTATCGAACAAGGAACTGCGGGCGATCGATAGCCTTGATGCGTTCTTCGCGCATTTCACCGGTCCCGGGGTGCTGATCCCGAGGCGCATTCAGCAGGCATTGTGCCTGTCGGAGAAAATCGCTTTATTCCAAATGATCTCCGGCAATCACTTGAACGACATCGCGGCCACAATAAAACGGCACGAGGCTGAATTGCGCGAGTATCGCACCGCCAACCGCGTCCTGCTGTGTTACTACCGGGACGTCATGCCGGGCGAGCGTCTCTGCGCGTCGACCGTCTACAGCTACGCCGGAGCATGCCGGCACATGGGCCAGAAGGTCAATATGCGCATTCGGTCGAAGAACCGGCTCAGCGAGGAGCGCGTCGCCATTAGTCGCCGGCGAAAGTTCAAATACCTCATCGACATCCGGACCAGCCCGGAGCTTATCCTGGAACGGACAGACTTCGGCGCCATCCAGCTTGAGCTGATTAACACCAGGGAGCGTCTGTGGCAGGAAGCTGCGCGAATGGGGTCGTGCGTAGACACCTGTTGCCATGATATCAACGACGGCAAATGCGCCATTTACCACGTACTGTACAAAGGCAAGGACTACACGCTGGAAGTCGCCAAGGACGAGGACGAATGCCTCCACGCGAAACAACTGAAGGGCGTGTGGAACGCCATACCCCCGAAATGTCTGCAGAAGAAGGTCGATGCCATCTTCAACGACCTGGCGCATCCGCGTATCGAGGGCAAGCGCAAAGCGATCACCAGAACATAGTGTTTAACATCTCGAACCATGGTGGCCATAGAAAGCAAGAAAATTGAACCGCCAGGACGCAGGGGAGGATTCTATCCGGCGGGTTAAACGCCGGGCTGATCCTGATTCTTATGGTGTTGTGCATGGCCCGTGAATGCACGGGATTGACGTTGCGGCAATTGGGCGAAGCGGTCGGCGATGCCGTCCGAAGGTTGAGAAAGCGCTTGGAAAATGATCGCTCCGCGAGAAGAGTCAGCAAACATGCAGCCCAAATATTGCAAATTTAGACTTGATCCCAATCCCGTGTGGAATCCCGTGCGAAATCCGCAACATGGGTTCACAGGGTGCTTACTATGCTGTGGGTTATAGGGTGGCTGTGGCTTTAGTGAGGATGGCGGTGAGGTAGTGGGGGTTGGATGTGGTGAAGTACACGTGGTGAGTTTCGAATTCCTGTTCGGTCATGCCATCGCTCCACCAGGATACAGCTTCGTGCGGGGTGGATGTGACGATGAAGGAGTTCAGGATGACGCCGGGATCCCCGAGGCGCTTTTCGAGGTCCTTGATGGTGCGGTGGAAGGCGATCTTGGGGTCTTCGCGGCCTTGCAGGTTACGGAGGCCTTTGGGATCGATGAAGTTGATGCGCTGGGTTTTGCCGTCCACGATCCAAAGCAGGAAGTCGGGATAGAAGTTGCCAGCTTCGAAGAAGCCGATGCCGCGTCCGCGCGACATGTTGCGCAGGAGATAGAGCTCGCGGCCATTGGCAAAAAAGTCCGGGTTGCGCTCGCAGTAGCGCTGGACATCCTCGACGAAGGACTTCTCACCGTCGTTCAGGGGCACGGGTTTGACCTCGACAAGGCTGCTGTTGACGTAGAGAAGCGGCTTGTAGAGATGGCGCTCGAACTGGATGGCCTTGAACCCCTGGAATTCGATCGGATTGAAGATTCCCTGCTCCATTTCGGCTTTCAGGACGGTGATCTTCTCGATGATCTCGGTGCAGGATTTATCGATAGCCAGCCGGTATTCCTCGATGAAGTTGGGGTCGTCCGGCGTGAGCTCGCGGTATTCGAGCTTGTCCTTCTCCCATTCGGATTTTTTGAAGGTGTAGTAGCGCTCGGCATACTTCTTGAGCAGGGCAATGGCGATTTCTTGCCAGGCTCGCACCTGCTTAAATGAGACGGCACGGGTGATGTCGAGCTGGTCGGGTGGGATGAAAAGCGTGTACCAGTTGCCGTGCTTGAGCAATTCCGCGATGTGTTCGCGTTCAATGGCAAGATTGAACCATGCTTTTTCGTTCTTGAGCTGCTGGAGCTCAAAGCAGATGGCGTCCAGATTCATAAAGGCAAGGTGGTCGGCGGTGAGTCTGCCTTCCAGCTTTTGCAGGGCCTCGCCCTGTCGCATGCCTCGGGCGGCCAGGGCCTGCAACTGCGGGTACTTGTCTATCATGATCCGGGGGATGCGCTCGCCGGGGGCTGGTACTTGCAGAACCGGCTTAGGGCCTTGGCGTTTATAATCCACGCCTTCCTGCAATTTGATGGTCTTCAGCTTGGTTGAACCAAGCAGATTCATGACCGGCAGGACGAATTCCTCGCGGTCGTCATTGGTTGGCAGCCCTTCCTCTTCGAGATAGGCCTTGAACTGCGCCATGTAGTCGGCCTTGACGCCGAAGATTTGCAGAGTTTCGATCTGCTCGATGTGGGCCGGGGCGGCAAGGCCCATAATTGACGTGGTCCGCTTGAGGCAGAAGTCGCGGCCTTTCAGCCGGACGCCACGGCCAAAAAGCTGAATCACCTGGGCGCCCTCGGTTTTGCCCATGTTCATCAGGCCCATGGAAGAGACTCGCCAACTGTTCCAACCCTCGGTGAACTTCCGGGAACCGATCAGCAGATTCAGGGTGCTGTGCTTCTCGTTTATCGTGCGGAAAAGCGAATCGGCGAATTCGCGTTCCTCAATCACAAGCTGCCCCGCCGCATGTTCCTCGCACAGCTTGCGGAAGGTGGCCGTATCCCCGATGTTGATGACGCCAAACGGATCGTTTGCGCCCAGACTGACGGCGATCTCCCCGTCAGCGTTCTTATGCTCGCTGACATGTACAGAGGCCGGACCGGGAGCGTTGAAAATGATTTTCAGAATGTCGGCAAAAAGGGTTTCGCCGGTGTAATGCTTTTTGGCCAGATACCCGAAGGTATGATTGAACAGCGCGTTGCCGCGTGAATCCACGAGCCCATCGGTACCGGCAAGCAACTGGTCGAGCCTGCGGATTGACGCCTCGCGTTGGCCCGTGAAGCGGGACAGGAAAAGCAATACATCCAGAACGTCGGAGACCGGTCGCTTGTTCTCGGTGCGCACGGCATTGACACTGTTGCCCACGAAGACCCAGAGCGGCTTGGCAAGCAGGTAGGGTGTGAAATCGGCTTCCTTGTCGGAATACAGTTTCAGTTGCTGGAAAAACGAAAGCAGTCCGGCGGTCAGGTACTGGTCGAGCAACTCGTCGTCCTGACGTTCCGGCAGGTTGTAGATGCGGTACTGCTTGCCGTAGCCATCGGAATAGAACCACTTGTAGGAATAATCGAACAGGATGCAGCGGGAATACTGCTGCTGCAGCTCGGGACTGTTTTTCAATGCCTGACCGAAGGTGGCGGAATACTCGAACGAGAAACCGGAATCACAGAGGCGGTTGCGCTGCTGGAGCCAAAGTCCCTCCTCCGCGCCGGACATGCCGCGGTGGCCCTCGTCCACGAACACCAGGTTATTACCCTCGAACGCCTCTATGGCGAAGGTTTTCTCGCCCTGCTTCTCCTTGAGCTTGTGGATATCCACGATTTCGACGTTGTGGCCGGCAAAAAGGCCCCGGCTCTCGCCGGTGAACATTTCCGCCTGGATTCCCGACTGGGCGAATTCCTCAAGGTGCTGACGGGAAAGGCCCTCGTTCGGCGTCAGTAGAATAACCCGGTTCAGAGACTTCTGCTTGTCATGCTTCTTGAGATAATGCTGATACTGGCGCAAATTCACATGCAGCAGGAGGGTTTTACCGCTACCGGTCGCGCACCAGAAGGCCAGCTTATTCAGGTCGGCGGCCTGGAATGGCAGGACCGGTTCGGCCCCCTCGGGAAGCTTGCGGGCATTGAAGTCCACCCGATAATCGTTAAGGTCGTCCAGAAGTTTCTGTTGACCCGAGAACCAGCGGTCAAGATAGATCTCGGTGAACAGCAGGGATAGATACTGGAAGTATTTCGGATAAAGCGGCTGACCGGCAGCGCGATTGCGGTTTGCGGTGATGCGCTTCCAGTGGCGGACGATATTAGAGTCGTACGCTTCGAGCTGTTCGTTGCTGAGGGCGATACGGCCGATGAGGCTGCGAAGGTTGTAATAGAGGTTACTGTGGCCCTCGGCATCGAAGCCCTCGAAGCGGTCTTCCTTCAGGCCCTGGGCGAAGGTAGAGAAATCCTGCACCTCGAAAAGGCGCAGCATCCAATTGAACAGGACCAGCCGCTGATCGAAGCGGATGACGGTCTGCTTTGCTTTTGGTTTACGGGGTGGCATCAGGAAATAGCCTCCACAATCGCCAGCTTGGTCGATTCACTCAGTTCATCCTCATTAATAAGTTCGACGATAATCTTTGCCAACAGCTCTTTCTGAATCTTGCCTGCGGCGACGTGATAACTGATATTCTCCATTTCATGCATGAAGCGGGTTGCAGCAAACAGAAAGCCATTAAGCAAAAGGAACTGCGCACCGAGGGAAATCGCGATCCGCTTATTTCCGTCCTCAAAGCAATGGAATTTGTTGGCACTGAAAAACAGATGCGTCAACTTTGCCTCGATCGTGGGGTAATAGTCATCATTCCGGATGTGCTCCAGAACGCTTTTCAACTGCCCGAGATTTAACGCACCGGTCGCACCGCCGCCGCTGACCTCCACGGTTTTTCGATGGGTTTCGATTGCCTGTTCGATTGAAATATAGATAAAAGAGGGCATTACTGGCGCTCCTTAAGGCGCTTCATGACGTCCTTGGCCTCTTCCAGCCGATCTGCCAGCTCTTTACTCTTCTCCCCAAGGAACCGCTCGAACTCATCCCGTTGAATTGGTGTGACGTATTCCTTCAGTTGATGGTGCAGCGCGTCACGAAAAGCGAGATCGCGGCTGGCCATCTTGTTACGCGCTTTTTCAATCATGGGTTTCCAGAGTGGCATCCGTTCGAAGGCATGGAACAGCTCGTCCACCTCCCAGGTTGAGAGCTTCCGCCCCTTCTTTTCAAATGCCGCCCTGATCTCTTTTGCGAAGCCATATTCATATGACGAGACGAGATCCAGAATTTCGGAATAGAAGGTGTCCCGCACATTTTCCTTTTCATGCAGCCTGAGAATCTTGCGGTACTCCTGCGATTTTTCCTTGAAGATGCTTACATAGATCTTGTCGGTGTAGAGTGGGTATTTGAAGTTACCCATGGACACGCAATCTCGAAGCGCATTGGTGAATTCCTTGCGATAATTCTCCTCCTGGAAGTAGGAAATGATGAAATCCTCGTCGCGC
>CAYWJE010000226.1:0-5977 GCA_964458525.1 uncultured Verrucomicrobiota bacterium | reverse complement strand
GAGTTATCATATTCCAACAACCGCGACCAGTCATTCAAGAAGAACGTGGCCGCCGACTCCTACGATGCTGCCATTGCGCACGCCTGCAACGCGCTGACAGACAAGAATGTCGGAGTCATAGGCGGGCTCTCCGAGATTCAGGGGATCGGACACCGCGTGGTGCACGGCGCTGAAATTTCAGAGTCGCTCAAGATAACCGATTCTGTCAAAAAAGTCATCAGGGACTGCATACCCCTCGCGCCGCTGCACAATCCGCCGAACATCGAGGGCATAGACGCATGCGAGCGGCGTTTCCCCGGCATTCCCATGGTTGCAGTTTTCGACACGGCGTTTCACCAGGCCATGTCGCCAGCGGCATATTCCTATGCCATTCCCCATGATATTGCCGAAGAACACAGGATTCGCAGGTACGGATTCCACGGCACGTCGCACTGCTACGTGGCAACGGCCGCCGCGCGCGTCCTCAGCAAGCCGATCGAGGAGCTCAAGCTGATCACCGCACATCTCGGCAACGGCTGCAGCATCACGGCCATCAACGGCGGCAAGGTCGCGGATACGAGCATGGGCATGACGCCGCTCGAAGGGCTGGTCATGGGCACGCGGTGTGGGGATATTGATCCGGCCGTGGTGCTCTTCCTCATCGGGATCGGAAACAGCAGGGAGGCGACAGACAAGATGCTGAACAAGCAGAGCGGTCTCCTGGGCCTGGGCAAGATCGGCAGCAACGACATGCGGGACATACTGAAGGCGGCGGCTGACGGGAACAGTCAGGCGGAGCTTGCAATCCAGGTGTTCGTCCACCGTCTGGTCAAATACGTCGGGGCCTACGCCGCCGTTCTCAATGGGTTTGACGCGCTGATCTTCACGGGGGGCATCGGGCAGTACGCGTGGCGGATCCGCTCGCTGGTCTGCGAAAAACTTACGTTTCTCGGTGTCCACATGGACGAAGCCCGGAACAAGGCCAACGAGGAGAACATTTCCAAGCCCGCCACGCAGCCGACGGTATTGGTTATTCCTACCAACGAAGAGCTTCTCATTGCAAGAGATACGGCGAGGATTCTGGGATAAGGTCCGGGGACGGCGGAGATCAGGGCTTTCCGGGCCGGGCTGCGCCCCCCGTTTTCTGCGCCTTCGTCCACGAGTCGCGAAGGGATACGGTCTGATTGAAGACGAGCCGCTCGTGCGAGGAATCCACGCAATCCACGCAGAAGTAGCCAAGCCGCTCGAACTGGAATGAAGCGCCTGAAGGAGCGTCGAGAAGAGAGGGTTCCACGAACCCCTGCACCAACTCCACAGAGTGCGGATTCAGGTGCGAGAGAAAATCGCCGCCCGTCTTCTCATCGGAAGGATTCTCGACATTGAACAGGCGGTCATAGAGCCGCATCTCGGCGGAGCGGGCGTGCTTCGCGGAGACCCAGTGCAGAGTGCCCTTCACCTTGCGTCCATCCGGAGTCCCGCCGCCGCGCGATTCGGGATCGAATGTGCAGCGCAGCTCAGTAACCTCTCCCGTCGCCGGATCCTTCACCGCCTCCCTGCACGTGATGTAGCACGCAGAGCGCAGGCGCACCTCGCGGCCCGGCGCGAGCCGGAAGAACTTCGGATGCGGGTTCTCCTGGAAATCATCCCTCTCGATATAGACAACCCTTGAGAACGGCACCTGGCGCGAGCCGGCCGCGGGATCCTCCGGATTGTTGACGGCTGTGAAAGTTTCTTCCGCGTCTTCCGGGTAGTTCTCGATCACCACCTTTAAAGGATGCAGCACCGCCATCGCGCGCGGGGCGCGAAGGTTGAGGTTCTCCCTCACACAGTGTTCGAGAAGCGCGATATCCGTGAGGCTGTTGTACTTCGTGACGCCCACTCTCTCGCAGAAAGCGCGGATCGCCTCGGGCGGGTACCCGCGCCTGCGCAGGCCGGCAAGGGTCGGCATTCTCGCGTCGTCCCAGCCGGAGACTATCCCCTGCTCCACCAGTTGCTGGAGCTTGCGCTTGCTCATGATCGTATAGGAGATATTCAGGCGTGCGAACTCGATCTGCTGCGGACGGGCAGGCGTTCGCAGCTGCTCGATAATCCAATCGTAGAGTGGACGGTGCACCTCAAACTCGATGCTGCACAGGGAATGAGTTATCGTCTCGATCGCATCGGAAAGACAGTGGGCAAAGTCGTACATGGGGTAGATGCACCACTTGTCGCCGGTGCGGTGATGCGCGGCGCGCTTGATACGATAGATGGCAGGATCGCGATTGTGCAGGTTCGGCGAGGCCATGTCTATCTTCGCGCGCAGCACATAGGAGCCTTCCTCAAATTCGCCGGCACGCATGCGCCGGAAGAGGTCCAGGCTCTCCGCGGGCGGACGGTTCCGCCACGGGCTCTCCCTGCCCGGGCTGCCCGGCACGCCCCTGTATTCCTTGAACTCCTCCGTGCTCAGCGTACACACGTAGGCCTTGCCTTCCGTAATGAGCTGCTCCGCGTATTGGTAAAGCTGCTCGAAATAGTCTGATGCGTAATGGAGGTGCTCGCCCCAGTCGAACCCGAGCCATTTAATGTCCTCCTGAATGGAATCAACGTATTCGACATCCTCCTTGACGGGATTCGTGTCGTCGAACCGGAGATGGCACCGTCCGCCGTAGGCAGCGGCGATACCAAAATTGAGGCAGATGGCTTTGGCGTGCCCGATGTGAAGGTATCCGTTCGGCTCAGGCGGAAAGCGCGTTATCACCTTCCCGCCGTTCTTCCCCGCCTTGACATCTGCGTCAATTATCTCGCGAATGAAATGATTCGCGGTTGAAAACTCGTTCTCGCTCATCCTGCAAAATCTCCTGTACGGCTAATATGGAAGAAGTATTGCAGAAACGCATTGCGAGGAAAAGAAAAAACGTACACGGGGTGTGTTCGACCACAATGCGAGGGTTCCGCGCCTCGATTACCGTCTCGGAGCCCGCATGCATCTCCAGCTCCGACATCGAATTGCGTCCTGTAGGCCGGCATTGAACATGCCGGCGTTTCGTGTGATTTGAGACGCCGGGATACAATCCCGGCCTGCTCGCACTTGAAATAGCTGTCCATCTTCATGTCCTTCCGTGGATTCCGTGGCCGTTTTTGAAGATGAACTGTCATTGACAAAGCCGGCGAATTTTGAGACTGTGCCGGCATTCACGAAAGCAAAGAGACCTTTTGCAGAACCCAACATAAGAAAGGGACAGGGCTATGGCTAAAATAGCGTTCATAGGGGCGGGGAGTTTCGGGTTCACGCGAGGGCTGGTGAAGGATATTCTCACCTTCCCCGCGCTCAAGGATGCGACGCTCGCTCTGATGGACATTGACAGCGAGCGGCTTGCATATTCCACGAAAGCCGTGGAACGCATAATTCGCGAAGGGAAATACCCCGCAAAGGTAGTCGCCACGAAGAACAGGCGCGAGGCGCTGAAGGGCGCCGATGCCGTGCTCTGCACGATACTCGCAGGCGACGTGGACGTGTGGCAGTATGACATCACCATTCCGAAAAAGTTCGGCGTGGACACGAATGTCGGCGACACCCGCGGGCCGTCGGGCATTTTCCGCGCGCTGCGTACGATACCCGTAATGCTGGATATCTGCCGGGACATGGAAGATGTCTGCCCGAACGCCATCCTTCTCAACTACACCAACCCCATGGCGATGCTCTGCCGCGCCATGCAGCGCAAGAGCAGTATCAAGGTTTCCGGGCTTTGCCACAGCGTGCAGGGTACAGCCGGAATGCTCGCCAACTGGATCGGCGCGCCGATGTCGGAAGTGACCTATGTCTGCGCCGGTATCAACCACCAGGCGTGGTTCATCAAGTTCGACTGGAAGGGCAAGGACGCCTACCCGCTGATCCGCGCCGCCATGAAAAAGCCGAAAATCCGTAACCACGAGCAGGTCCGCAACGAGATGTTCATGCATTTCGGCTACTACGTTACGGAATCCAGCGGACACAACTCCGAGTACAACTGGTGGTTCAGGAAGCGCCCGGACTTGATAAAGAAATACTGCACAACCGGGACCGGCTGGAATCCCGGCAAGTACGCTTACATTCTCGACGAATACCGGCACAGAAAAGGCTCCTGGAAGAAGGAGATCAAAAAATGGCTGGACTCAAAGGAACCGCTGAATCTCAATCGCGGCCATGAGTATGCCAGCTCGATCATCAATGCCTACATGACAGGCGAGATCTTTGAGTTCAACGGCAATGTGCCGAACACCGGGCTTATTTCCAATCTGCCGCAGGATGTTTGCGTGGAGGTGCCTGTATTCGCCGACAGGCGCGGATTCAACGCCGTGGCGGTTGGCGCCCTGCCCCCGCAGCTCGCCGCGCTCAATAATATCAGCGTGGCGGTAGAGGAGATGGCGGTGGAGGCGGCGCTCACGGGCGACCCGCAACTTGTTCACTACGCGGTTTCCTATGATCCGTTGACCGCTGCCGTGCTCTCCTTGGCCGAGATCAGGAAGATGGTTAACGCCATGCTACAGAAGAACAGGGCTTACCTGCCGCAGTTCAAAAAAATCAAATAAGGAGTAAGACCATGCCCGTCAAGCCCTGCCGTCCGAAGTGGAAGGGAACGATGACCGACCGCAATCGGTTCAACGCCCAGATGCATTACAAGCCGGTTGACCGCTGCTTCAACATGGAGTTCGGCTACTGGCAGGAGAACTTCACTCAGTGGCAGATGTTCGTGAAAAACGGCGTGGCCAACAACGCCGAGGCTGATGTTTTTTTCAACTTTGACATCATCCGGGGTGTGGGCACTCCTCACTGGCTCGTGCCCACGTTCCCCCACAAGATGGTCTCGGAAACAGCAACGACGAAGGTGTTCATGAACGGTGACGGTCTGCTGGCGGAAGTGCCGATGGATGGGCACGACACAATTCCGCACTACATCAAGGCAACGGTGGTCACTCCAGACGACTGGAAGCGCTGCAAGGAGGAGCGAATGCGGCGCGATGATCCCGCGCGCGTTCCGAACATAGAAGCGTTGAAGAAGCGTCATCCTGCCGAACGCGACTATCCTCTGGGCATCAATTGCGGATCCATGATCGGCGTGATCCGCAACATGCTCACATTTGAGGGGCTTGCCTACGCAGTGTACGACTATCCGGATATGGTCGAGGACATGGTGGAAACCTGCTGTCTGATAGTCGAGGATTCGCTCGATAGGTTGCTCCCTCATTTCGATTTCGACTACGCGTCTGGCTGGGAGGACATCTGTTTCAAAAACGGGCCCATCGTTTCCGTTGATTTCTTCAAAAACGTTGTCGCTCCGCGCTATAAACGCATAGGCGACAAGCTGCATGCGGCAGGAATTGACCTATGGTACACGGATTGTGACGGGGATGTTCGTCCGATTATGCCGTTTTTCCTGGAAAGCGGAATCAATTGTCTTTTCCCGTTCGAGGTGAACGGATGCGCCCATCCCGCGGAGCTTCTCAACGAATACGGAAAAGATCTTCGCATAATGGGCGGCGTGGACAAAATCCAGCTTGGCAAAGGGCCAAAGGCCATCCGGGCCTACCTTGACACGCTGGTCCCGCTGGTCGAACGGGGTGGATACATACCGTTCTGCGACCATCGCTGCCCGCCGAATGTCCGCGAGGAAGACTACATCTACTACCTCGACCTCAAGGAGAAGATGTTCGGGATGAAGGGTTGATCCCGAAATCGGCGTTTCAACTCACCATGAAGATCATGAAGGACATAAAGGTGCCAGGTTGATATTCTCCAGATAGTACCCGTTCACGGTTCACGGTTCAGGGTTTTTCAGGCTTCTTGGATGCTTTTCTTTTCTTCTCGAATTCAAGCAGGTATTTGATAAAACCTGCTATCTTGCCTCGCGTGGTTTCCGCCTTTTCATACATCGTATTAAATTTCTCTGAGGACACATATCCTTGATCAGTGGCGATATACAACTGGCTCTGAACCTCGGTGCATGACCGTTTAGCATAACCCAAAAACCTGACAAACTCC
>CAYWJE010000225.1:0-5980 GCA_964458525.1 uncultured Verrucomicrobiota bacterium | reverse complement strand
CGGTGGCGCGCAATAAGTCCAACGGTGCGCGGTGTGGCTATGAACCCGGTTGACCATCCGATGGGCGGCGGCGAAGGCAGGGCAAGCGGAGGCCACCCGCAGTCGCCATGGGGTCTGTATGCCAAGGGTAAAAAGACCAGGAAGCACCGTTCTAAGTCGAAGAAAATGATTGTCTCACGGAGAAAATAGGCTATGGCGCGATCATTGAAAAAAGGCCCCTACGTTGAGGCCAAACTTATCGCAAAGGTCGAGAGGCTGATGCGGGATGGCGAGAAGCGGATTGTCAAGACCTGGTCGAGACGGTCCATGATTATACCGGACTTCGTGGGGCATACTTTTGCGGTGCATAATGGAAAGACGCACATTTCCGTCTACGTAACCGAGAATATGGTCGGACACCGCCTGGGCGAATTTTCTCCAACCAGAATATTCAGGAAGCATGGCGTTCATACTGATAAGAAGGCCATGGCTAAGACTTAGCTCATGAAAATTATAGCCATATCGAAGTTCGTTAAGCTGTCGCCTACCAAGGCAATTCCATTCGCGCGGCTGCTCAAGGGCCTGTCGGTGCCCGAGGCATTGAAAGTCACGCGATTCAGCGGCAAGAAAGCGGCCAGTCTGATTGACAAGACGCTGAAGTCGGCCGTTGCTAACGTCGAGAACAATGCTAAGCTTTCGGCGGATGATTTTCATGTGGAGAGTGTCGTGGTGGAGACGGGTCCGGTCATGCGGCGATACTGGCATCGCTCGAAGGGCATGGCGCGTCCGATTATGAAGAGAACCAGTCATATCCGCGTTGTCTTGGCCGATGACAAGCGGGCTGAGGCATGAAGTTGTTCGCCGCAGGACGGCTGGCGATGAAACGTCATCGGCAGGTTGCTTGAAAAAAGGAGTTGCACTTTGGGGCAGAAAGTCAATCCGATCGGGTTGAGGATTCCGGTCAACAAGGGGTGGCGATCCCGCTGGTACGCCGAGAAGAAGTCGTTCGGCGATTTCTTTCACGAGGATATCCTGATACGGGAGAAGGTAAAGAAACGTCTTGAAAACGCGGCGGTGTCCGATATATTCATCGAGCGTTACGCGAACCGCGTTCGTGTCACGGTGTCAACGGCGAGGCCCGGGGTGGTGATAGGCCGCAGGGGGCAGGATGTTGAGCTGTTGCGCGAAGAGCTGGCCAAGGCCACCGGCAGGGAGATTTATCTGGATATCAAGGAGATTAAGCAGGCGGACCTGGACGCGCAGCTCGTTGCCGAGAATATAGCTGTGCAGCTCGTTAGGAGGGTGTCGTTCCGCCGCGCAATGAAAAAGGCGATCAAGAGCACGATGGGCGCCGGGGCGCAGGGCGTGAAGATAAAGGTCTCCGGACGACTTGGCGGCGTCGAGCTTGCCCGAACCGAGAGCTATAAGGAGGGAAAGATACCCTTGCACACGCTCAGGGCGAATATCAACTACGGATTTGTTGACGCGAGGACGAAGGCGGGGACCGTGGGAGTCAAGGTGTGGATCTGCAAGGACGAGGAAGAGTCCGAGGCATCAAAGGGGAGGGCGGCCCGTGCCACAGTTTCCTAGCAGAACAAAATTTAGAAAGTCACAACGCGGAAGCCTCAAAGGGTCTGCCAGTGCGGGTAATAGTCTGAGCTTCGGGCAGTACGGACTGCAGGCTCTCGAGCGCTCGTGGATCAAATCGGAACAGATAGAGGCCTGTCGCGTGGCGATCAACAGGCACATGAAGCGCAGGGGCAAGGTGTGGGTGCGTATTTTTCCGGACAAGCCGGTGAGCAAGAAGCCGCTGGAGACGCGCATGGGCAAGGGTAAGGCGGCAACCGAATTCTGGGTTGCTGTGGTGAAGAATGGCCGCATGCTGTTCGAGATAGAGGGCGTCACCGAGCGCATGGCGCGCGAGTCGTTGCGGCTCGCAGCGTCCAAGCTGCCGATCAGGACACGCTTTGTCTCGCGGCAGTTCAGCGTTTGAAGAAGGGATGTTGTGAAAGCGAAAGAACTCAGAGAGCTTTCAACGGAAGAGTTGAGCCAGCGTCATGATGACGCTCTGAAAGAGAGTTTTGACCTGCGCATCACGAAGGTGACCGGCAAGATCGAGAATCCTCTGCGATTGAGGTCCGTCCGCCGCGACATAGCGCGGATCAAGACGATAATGCGGGAACGGAAGTAGGCGGCGGCCTGTCGGTTGACGGGCGACGCGTTGATGTGATAATCGAAGTGCGGACTGGAGTGCAATGAATCGCGGAAAGCGCAAGGAAAACGTGGGAGTGGTCGTGAGTTCGACCATGGACAAGACCATAATCGTTCGAGTTGGGCGCCGAATCAGGCATCCTCGCTACGGAAAGGAAATGACGCTTTTCAGCAAGTGTTATGTCCATGACGGCAACAACGAGGCCAAGCCCGGCGACAAGGTGCGAATCGTCGAGGCAAGGCCTCTTAGCAGGACGAAAAGATGGAGGCTTGTTGAGATACTGGGGAGGACCCCGAACCAGGCTTCAGAGGGATAATTTGCGATGATCATCGAACTGACATGTTTGGACGTGGCCGATAATAGCGGCGCCCGCACCGTGCGTTGCTTCAGGATTCTCGGGCAGCGTAAGGGCGTTGCGAGGATAGGGGATCTCATTAAGGTGTCGGTGAGGGATGCGCAGCCCGGCGGGCTGGTGAAGAAAGGGGACGTGTTGCTGGCGGTCGTCGTGCGAACAAGCTACCCGACCCGCAGGCCCGATGGATCTGTGCTCCGTTTTGACAACAACGCGGTTGTCATTGTTGACGAGAAGATGAATCCAATCGGATCACGAATTTTCGGACCCGTTGCGCGCGAATTGCGGGAGAAGAATTTCGCGAAGATCATTTCGCTCGCGCCGGAGGTACTTTAAAATGGCAAATTGCGCACATATAAGGCGGAATGACATCGTACAGGTGATGTCCGGACGCGAACGGATCGCGGGAAAGAGCGGAAAGGTACTTCAGGTTCTTCCGTCCCGCGGGAAGGCTGTCGTCGAGGGCGTCAATTTTGTGAAGAAGACGATGCGCAAGAGTCAGGATAACCCCGAGGGCGCGATTGTCGAGAAGGAGGCGCCCGTGATGATATCGAACCTCCTCCTCTTCTGCCCGCGCTGCAAGAAGGGCGTCAGGGTCGCGCGAGTGAAGACGGAATCCGGCAAGCGTGCGCGGAGATGCAAGAAGTGCTCGCATGTGTTCGAGGAATAGCAGGGAGCAGCAATGGCGAGGTTAAGAGATAAATATACGAAGGACGCGATTCCCGCTCTGATAAAAGAGAGGGGATACGTCAATGTCATGCAGGTGCCCCGAATGTTGAAGATTGTGGTCAACATGGGAATCAATTCATCCGTTGAGAAGGACGTGGTGGGTAGCCTGGTCGAGGATCTCTCGAAGATCACAGGGCAGCGCCCAGTGGTTAGGAAGTCACGGGTGAGCATAGCCAACTTCAAGCTGAGAGAAGGCATGCCGGTCGGCATTATGGTGACGATGAGGGGCGCGCGCATGTATGAGTTCTTCGACAGACTTGTAAACACCGTGCTTCCACGGCTGCGCGACTTTCGCGGGGTTTCCGCCGATTCGTTCGACGGCCGCGGGAACTATTCAATGGGGTTGGACGAGCAGGCGATCTTTCCCGAGATCAACGCGGATGATGTTAAAAAAACGCAGGGAATGGATATAACCATAGTGACCACGGCAAAATCTAATGATGAGTCGCGGGAATTGCTTCGGCTTCTCGGGATGCCGTTTTCTGTTGCGAAGCCGGCATAGCCGGACCGCCCGCGAGCCCGGTTGAAGGAAGCGGTTTCGGACAGTGTTTGAACGAAGGCCTTGAGCTGATGCAGAAAGTACGATGGCTCTATATAGGGCATGGAGGTAATTGGTTTGGCTAAGACGTCATGGATTGTAAAGGCTAATCGGAAGCCAAAATTCCGGGTGCGGTCTTATTACCGTTGCAGGCGGTGCGGACGAGCTAGGGCTTACATACGCAAGTTTCAGGTTTGCCGCATATGTTTCCGCGAACTGGCTTCTGTGGGAATGATCCCAGGGGTCTCTAAATCCAGTTGGTAGGTGTTCCGTTATGAGTCAAAGTGATTCAATCAGTGATATGTTGACCAGGATCCGCAACGCGAACATGGCCGGGGCCGATTCGCTGGAAATGCCGCACTCGAATATGCGCGCGGCGATAGCCCGTATACTAAAGCGTGAGGGGTTTGTCCTTGATTTTACGGCCGAGGGCAAGGGGAAGCTTAAGATTCTCAGAGTGTATCTCAAGTTCGACGCATCTCATGACCGCGCCCCAGTGATACGCGGGCTGCGACGCGTCAGCCGCCCGGGCCTGCGCCGCTACGTGTCGCCAAGTGAAATGCGCCCGGTGCTTCGAGGAACCGGTATCGCGATTATAAGCACTTCACGGGGCATTCTCACGGACCGCGAGGCCAGGAAATCGAACGTAGGCGGGGAGTGGCTCTGCTCCGTGTGGTGAACGTGCCGGTTTTTTTTCGCAGGGGGGGTTTCTGAAATGTCGAGAATAGGAAATCAGGTTATCGCAGTTCCGCAGTCCGTGACGGTCACGGTCTCCGGCGGCTCCGTAGTCGTGAAGGGCAAGAAGGGGGAGTTGACGCTTGCCCTTGCAAGCGGCATCGAGGCGAAAGTTGAAGACGGTTTCGTCAAGGTGTCCCGCAAGAACGATGATCGGAACGTCAGGGCTCTTCATGGCCTGATGCGAGCCCTTATCGCAAACATGATCGAGGGCGTATCGAACGGCTACATGAAGGAGCTGCAGATCGAGGGCGTGGGATTCAAAGCTTCGGTACAGGGCGCCAAGGCATCGTTCCTGCTGGGTTACTCGTCGCCTGTCGAGCTGGCTGTGCCAAAGGGCATCGATTTGAAAGTGGTCGATAACGTGAATATCATAGTATCGGGGGCAGACAGGCAATTGGTGGGCGACTTTTCAGCGCGCATTAAGGGGCTGTGTCCCGCCGAGCCGTACAAGGGCAAGGGAGTCCGGTTCAAGGGCGAGCATGTCCGGCGGAAGGTCGGAAAGACAGTGGCATAATGAAGCTTAATAATAAATTTGATTTCAGGAGAAGGCGGCATCTGCGGCTGCGGAAGAAAGTCAGCGGCACCGCGGAGCGTCCGCGAATGGCAATTTGCGTAACGGGCTCCCATATGTATGTGCAGTTCGTTGATGACGCATGCGGGTCGACGCTGGTGGCGGCGTCAACTTTGAAGAAGGGCGCGCCTGTCGGCAATAATGTCGCGGCAGCGAGCGCGCTGGGGAAGACCGCTGCCGAGGCCGCTCTGGGTAAGGGAATCAAGACAGCCGTGTTTGATCGCGGCGGGCACAAGTACATCGGGCGGGTCAAAGCGGTTGCGGAAGCTGCCAGGGCTGCAGGATTGAAAATATGAGCGAAGAAATCAAAGACTTGCCAGCGGTTGATGTGGCTGAAATAGAGGTCCCCGCCGGTGCGGAAGAAGGGCAGATCGAAGAGTATGTCGTGAGGATTTCACGCTGCTCGAAAGTGGTCAAGGGCGGTCGGCGGCTGAGCTTCAGCGCTGTGGTGATCGTTGGCGATCATAACGGGCAGGTCGGGTGCGGGCTCGGCAAGGCCAATGAGGTGTCGGACGCCATTAGAAAGGGCGGCGAGATTGCCCGCAAGACGATGTTCAAGATCAAGATAAAGGACGGCACGATTCCTCATGAAGTCATTGGCAGGTTCTGCGGGGCCAAGGTGTTGCTGAAGCCGGCTGCACCCGGAACGGGCGTGATAGCGGGCGGTGGAGCGCGGGCGGTCCTGCAGCTTTCCGGTATACGTAACATTCTCGCCAAGTCGCTTGGCAGTAACAATAAGTGGAACGTGGTTCACGCCGTCGTCGCCGCCCTGGGCGATCTTCGATCAATCGAGGAATCCAAGATTATGCGGGAGCGCGGGCTTTGATGACGCCGTGCGCTCCGGCACGGCCGGGCAAACAG
>CAYWJE010000224.1:0-5990 GCA_964458525.1 uncultured Verrucomicrobiota bacterium | reverse complement strand
GTAGGGCGGGACAGCCTGGCCCGCCGCATTTCTTGCGCATGAGTAGTTGCCTTTTCCCTTCATGTCCTTCATGGTGAAACAATAGTTTTCTAACTGGGAATCGGGAAGCTGCGGGCGCAGCCCGCTTTAGAAGGAGAAAATATGTCATCGAAGATGCGCGCAATCGTTCGATCCAGTCCGTTCACGTTCGACCATCGCAGAATGCGCTGGAGCTTCGCGCCCGCCGGCCGGGATATGTCCATAGAACATGCCTGCTCCGCCGTCACCGTCAACGGCAGGACATACCGGCTTGACACGTGTCGCGACTGCACGCTTGAGGAGGATACGAAGCGGCGCATTCTGACCGTTCGTCTGGCAGGTGGCCCCGCCGGCTTTGATTGGCAAATGCGCTTCAGCGTCTCGCCGGACGGCCAGAGGTTGACCCTCGATTCGGAGATCGTCAACCGCGGATCAGAAACGCTCATCATTGGTCAATGGAAACTGGTCTCCATCGAGCCCCGCCGCGGCGGCCGGCTCGAAATCGGCCCCGATCCCGCGAACTCCGTGGTGTTCCGTCAGCAATTCTGGAACACGCGCGCGCAGCGGTTGTCCAGCGATAAGGGACAGCACTGCTCCCAGTTCATCGGGCTCCTGCATAACCCCGCGTCCTGCAAAACATTCAGCGCCAACTTTATCACTGTTGACCGGATCGTATCAGAGCACCATTTCCGCCTCTCCGGCAAAGCCCCGGTCATCGAGTACGATGCATCCTGCATGCTCAGGAACCACGAGCTGCCCCCCGGCGGCAGGCTGGCCGCCGAGACGCTGGTCCTCGGGGTCCACGACGATCCGCACGCTCCCTTGCACGAGTGGGCGCGCGCGCTCCAGCGCCGTTATAATCCCGTTCTCAACCCGAAAACCACGGTGGGCTGGCTCGGGTGGTCATGGGTGGACAGCCTGAGCGGCCGCGAACAGACGCCGGAAGCCGTCACGATCGAGAACGCGGCCGCAATGAGGCGCCGCCTCAAGGGCTTTGACATAGACTATATCTGGTTCAGCCAGGTGAATATGAGGGAGATGATTCCAGGCAACTGGCTGGAGTTCGATAAGCGCAATTTTCCACACGGGTTTGAAAAGACGCTGAAGAAACTGATTAAAATGAAGTTCAAGCCGGGCCTCTGGATAGCCCCGTTCTGGATGTTCAAGGAGGCGGAACACTTCAACGAGAACCTGCCGAACATGGTGAGGAGCAAGAAAGGCATCCCGCTCTCCAGCGAGGGAACATGGGAATTCACACGACCGGTCGGCGGGAAGTTCAGGAAGTTCCACTTTCATTTTCTCGACGGGAGCCATCCCGGGACGGCCGCCTTCATGCGCAAGGTCTTCCTGGCCTGCAAGCGGATGGGCGTGCGCTATTATATGCTGGACTTTCTCGGCTGCGGCATCGACCGAACGGTCTGGGACAAGTCAAAGACCTGGACGCGCGCGGACCGGGACCTGATGGAGTCGGTACGCAAGGCCGCCGGGCGCGGCACGCATCTTCTCTCCGCGGTTGGAACAACACCGTCCTTCACCGGCTGTGTTGACGCCGGACGGGTCAACACCGACTTCGGCGAGGGACGCCCGCTTCATCCGCGCCAATGCCTTCACAACGCGACCTACATCGTGAACGATGCCTATTTCGGCAACATACGGAAGTTCCTCCAGAACGCGGCCTCGACCTGGTTCACGCACAGAAAGCTCTGGATCAATGATTACAACCTGCTGACCATTGACAGGCCCGTTCCCCGCAACATCGCAGAGATAGCCGTCACGGTCTTCGGAATGAGCGGCAGCCCGATCATGCTGGGCGACGATATCCGGAAGATTGACGAGGAACGCCTGCGCATGATCAAGCTGTGCATGCCGCGAACCGATGCCATGGCGGAGCCGCTCGATCTCTTCACCAATGTCCAGCCGGAGAGCTACGCGCGCCTGCTGGCGCTTCCCGTGAAGACGGATTGCGACGACTATCTCCTGCTGGCCGCCTTCAATCTCGACGGCGCAGCCAGGCGCGAGACGCTCTCCGCCAAGCTGCTTGGGCTCAACCCCGGACAGTCCTACAGGATATACGACTTCTGGAACGAGCAGTACACAGGCTGCTTCAAGGGCGAGCTTTCCACGGAGATTCCGGCGGACAGCTGCAAGCTCTATCGGATAAGCAGGGCGCGGGCGCACCCGTGGCTGCTCTCCACAAACATGCACATACAGCAGGGCAATGTGGAAGTAACAAAGCTGGAGTGGAACTCGCGAAAGATGACGCTTTCAGGGCGCGTGACGCGTCCGCGCGGCGAGCGCGGCAGCCTTTACTTCATCATGCCGAACGACTATATGCTGGTGAACCATGAGCAGCACTGGCTGATGAAGGTGGGACTCGACAACTCTGTGGTGATCCGCCGAGATTTCGAATTCACAAAAAAAGAAATGCCGTTCGAGTTGCGCTTCGCGCCGCTACCGGCCGATGCAAGACGGTGCAGGTATTAGGGGCGGCTTCGTTGAAAGTGGGTCAGTGAGTCAGTGAGTCAGTGGGTCAGTGAGTCAGTGTTCAGGGAGACTGAATATCCAACAGCCAACAGTTCCAATATCCAATGTCCAACGAAAGACGATGATGAATAACAGACACACACTCTTTCTTGCCGCCCTATTGCTCTGCGCGGCCGCGCCGCGCTCCGCACAGAGCTCCGCCCTTCAGGAGTTCCGCCTGACCGAACGACTGAATCGCTCATGGTCCAACGAGCTCGTTTCATTCGAACTCAACGCCGATGCAGCCGCGATTCCGCAAACACGCCTGGCGCTCAAGGGCCCGGACGGTAACCCCGTTAAATTCCAGGTCGTCCCGCGCGATGGAACAAACCGCATCTTCTTCCTGGCGGACCTCGCCCCTTTGAGCGCGGATATTTACAGGTTAACCGACGAAGGCGCGGCCGTTGCTCCGCCCACCGATATCCGTGTTCAGGAGGAAGAAGAAATCATCCGCATGAGTAACTCATTCACAGGCATTGAATGTCCCGCCGACCTCGAATCGGCGCGCGGCGGCCCGATCCTTCGATTTCGCCTCGCCTCCGGCCGCTGGATCGGCGGCGGAATGCTCGTTGACGCGCCCGCCGTAACCGCTTACCGCGCGGAAATCCGCGCGCGCGGACCGGTATTCTCCGAAATCGCCTGCATCTACAGCTTCCATGGCGGCGGCGAATGGAACATCGTTTTCCGTCTACATTCGAACGAGCCGGCGGTCCTGGTTTCCGAGCGCTTCAAGATTGACAAGCAGGCGCGCTGGGAGCTGAACATCTCCGACGGATTTGAGCCGACTCACGGGATCTACCGCACAACGCTGGCAACATCGAGCGCTCCATCGTTTGGATATGTTCTTCAACCCATTGGCGCTCCGCTCCGGCTCTGCGCCTGGCTGCCCTGGTGGGAACAGGGAGTTGGCTGCTACCTCGGCTTTGCACATGTTGACGACAAGACGCTTTTCTTCCGCGATTCAGAGAAACGCAGACTCGTCCGCATGCCTAAACCGGCACCTGGAAAAATGCCGTCGCCCCGTGACGAGGCAACGAGCGCCCTGCTTGAGGCTCTAAAGGATCCCGATGAGGCCACGGTTTCCGACTCAGCGACAAAAGACACCTGTCCGGAGGATGACGCCTTGATCCTCGCCGCGGGCCGATCCTCCCTCTGGGCCCTGCCGGGCGAGAACGGTCAGTCCAAGGCCGTGCCCGTGCGCTCTGCGAACGGCAAAACCAGCCTCATCTTCCAGCTTGCGGGGCCGGGCCGCGAGTGGCTGCTCGGCTCCTGCCCCATTGAGGGGCTCATGCGTCCCGAGAACACGCCGTCGGTTCAGCAGAAGATGTACGTGAAACATTTCGGCACGCCTCTCCAGTCGGCGCTGGAGATGAACCTGGACTGGAATCAGGCTGGTTCGGCGGAGAATTACCCGCGCCTGATGTTCGGACGTGATGATGTCGAGCGGCTTCGCGCGGACGGCTTCGAGAGCAGGGACGGTTGGCCCGACCGGCGAACGCTAAAGAACGCCATGCTGAACCCGGAAGATGAAAAACTGCAGACCGAGGCCTTGGCCGCCATGACCGGCCAGGTGAACGCGGCGGTTGACTGGTTTCTCGCCGGCCGCAACAGTGCGGAGAACACCGGTCCGCACGATTACGGCCACCTTGTCTCCTGCGCGGTCGCGGCGGCCGATCTCGCGCTCGGCTCGCCCGCCGCCGATGAGAACCTGCGCCGGCTCGTCGAGGCCCAGATAGCATTCCTCGGTTTCAAACTCGCCTCTCCCGATCTGCTGAGCGAGGAGCGCGGATTCGGAGCGCTGCCCAACATGATCGCGAGAAAGGAAGCGGCGGCTGGAATCGTGGGAGCGTTTCTTTCATCACATCCCATGGCTCCGCAATGGACGGCGCGGGCCGACAAGGTATTGCGCGCACAGATCGAGAGCTGGAGCGGGACGAACGGAGAATGGCTTGAAGCCATTCACTACCAGGGCGTTTCCATGGATGTCTACCTGTGGTTCGGCCTCGCGGCGGCGCGCGCAAACCTTTCCGACCTGCTCTATCATCCGCGTCTGAAACTCGCGCTTCTGTTCATGGCCAAGACGCTCACGCCGCCCGATGCGGATTACGCCGGACGACGCCTCCTGCCCCCGACAGGAAACACCTGGCGGGGCGAATCAAGCGCCTTCCCAGGCCTTGCGGCGCGGATATACGCCAAGACTGATCCCGACCTTGCGCGCCAGCTGGAATGGGCCTGGATTCAGCAGGGGTGTCCCGGAACCGGCGGTGTCGGCGGCGACTACATAATGAATTGGCATAGCGATATTATCCTCGCCCGGGAACCGGACCTGAAAGCCCTTGATGCCCCGGGGTGGAAGAGCGAACTGTTTCCCAAGTTCGGCGCGATCCTCCGCCACGGCTTTCCGGGTCCGCGCGAGACTTATCTCATCTATCACCAGGGCGAATTCCACACCCACTATGATGACGACCAGGGCAGCTTCGAGCTCTGGGGGCTGGGTCGGCCTCTGTCAAGGGACTGGGGTTATGTCGGATGCATGCCGGCGCGCCTCCACAACAAGGTGGAAACGGGCGGATTCGGCGCAGTGAAAAGTTTCTCGGCCTCAGCCGAGGCCGACTACCTCCACGGCGTCGCGCCCGACTGGGAGCGGCAGATTCTCTTGCTGAAGGATCCGGACGGCGAATCAGCCTGCATCGTTATGAACGACCATCTCACCGAAAAGAGCAGGACAACAAACTGGCGGCTCTGGCTGTTCACCGATGAACGGCCTGTTCTCGAAGGCGACACCGTGCGGATGAAGGGCAATCACGACGTTGATATGGATGTATGGCTCGCGCCGCCCGCCGCCGCCGGCCTCACGCTGATGACTCGCGGGGAGCTTGCCGCCGAGTCCAAGACTGACGTGCCTCCGCCCGCTCCCGCCGCGCCGGGCGAGAGCTCCGACGAGGGCATACTCGATCTCCGGGCCGGGGAAGACGAAAAGCTGCCGACAAAGTTCATTCGGACCGAGCGCGAAACGATGAGACTCTTCACCGCCATGCCGGACGGCAGGTGGATCGAGGCCGATATGACCCAGCACGGTTTGCGCGTCGAGGTGGCGCGCGGCTCATCGCTTCTTTCCGTCCTCCGCCCGCGCCAACGGGATGCACCGCCGCCCGTCATCACCCCTTTTGCGGGGGACCGGGGCGTCCGCATCGAGACCGCGGAAGGAACCGACATAGTGTTCCTGTCGAATGATGAGTTTGTGTATGAAGCGGACGGCATATCATTCGAGGGCCGAGCGGGTATCGTGCGCGAGCGGGCCGGGAGAACCCGGTGCGTCCTGATTGAAGGTAAAAAGTTGACTTTTGAACGCACAGAATGATGATAACAAATAGTATCACAAACTGAGCACAACTTAACCTATAAGGAGCAGTTCATCCGCTCTCGCGGCTGAACTGCTCATATTAACT
>CAYWJE010000223.1:0-6032 GCA_964458525.1 uncultured Verrucomicrobiota bacterium | reverse complement strand
CACCTTTTTTCAAGAGCCGGTTATAAGTTCTCTTGCATTATATACAACCCCGTGAACGGTTACGAATCCCTGATGTCGCGACACATGAGGAAGGAAAGCACGCAAGGGACAACTAATTTGAGCGAAATCAGGGCGGAGGGATTTGTTGCGGGCAAGTCCCATTGCCCTTGGGACTTCGTCCGCCGCGCTCCCGCGCGGCCTCGTCTCGCGCCTGCCCACGGCGCTCGTCGTGAACCCTCTTCTCGGGTTCTTCATCCCTTCGCCAATTTTGCAGGGCAAAATCGGGGCGGAGGGATTTGAACCCTCGGCCTTTTGGTCCCGAACCAAACGCGCTACCAGTCTGCGCTACGCCCCGTTCACTGAATATGCAGAAGAGAAGAAGAGCATACGGAAAAGATGTTTCGAGTCAATATAATAATCACCCCATTTTGGATTGCCCGCGATGCCCGTGTTGGAGTATTGTATCTATCAACGTTTCCGTATACGTTCTTCATGGTGAAACAAGTCTGTTTTAATAAAATTCCGTCACGGATTCAGGACTATGGAAGATGCGGGGAATAAACGCGGGATTATCGGCGAGACAGTGGCACTCGTTCGCCGGCGCGCGCTCATGTCGGGCATGATCCGAGGAACGGCATGGTGCCTGGCAGCCATACTCGGAGCCTGGCTCGCACTCTTCTTTTTGGACAATGTGCTCGATCTACCGGCCGGACTGCGATTACCGCTTGCAGTCGGCGCCATCGCCGTTGCAGCCACCGGCCTGGTGAAAAAGATCCTGATCCCTGCGATACGCAAGCCGCGTCCCGAATTCTTCGCGGTTGAAATGGAAAAGCGCTTCTCTGTTCCGCGCAACCTGATCATCAACGCACTGCAGTTCGAGCGCAAACCAACCGGGCCGCGGGAGCGCTTTTTCGTCGAACGCACGATGGAGGACTCGATGCAGGCGCTCGGCCGTGCGGATGCCCGCGAGTTCTGGGAGCCGCGCCAGATGCTCAAGTGGAGCGGCGCGGCCTTTGCGATGTTATGCCTGTGGATGCTATACGCGATTTTCTTTCCGCGCCATGCCCTGAATGCGTTCCAGCGTTACACGCGGCCCCTTGCCGACATCCCGTCGGCTGGCTCCCTGATCCTGGAAATCAGCCCAGGCTCCGACGTCACGGCACCGGAAGGCGGCAGCCTCACGGTGCGCGCGATTGCTTTCGATAACAGGCGGGGGGTCGTGCGCCCGGATTCGCCGCCGGTGATCATGTGGCGCGACAATGTGCGCAGACTTGATCCCGCGGCGGCCGGCCGCGAGCAGGCGGTCATGCGCGAGGACGCCGAAGGCGGCTATACCCACTCATTCCAGAATCTACTGAGGCCGCTCGCATTCCGCGTGGCAGCCGGCGATACGCATTCCAGGAGCATCTACGTTGATGTCACGCCAAAGCCCAGGCTGGCCGGGTCGCTTTTCGTGCTCACGCCGCCCCCTTACACCGCTCTGCCCCGGGAAAACCTGCCCGGCCCGCCCGCATCGGTGGCCTGTCTCCCAGGGTCCGCGCTGAAAGTGATGATCGAGACCAAGCCGCCGGTGAAGAACGCTGCGTGGAAACAGGTCGGCGGGACAGAGCCATTTGCCTCCGGCCCCGACGGGCTGACGTGCGAAATCACCATCGCCACGGCTGGCGCCTATGAGATCGAAGCTGAGGATTCCGCTGGCGGACGCGTCGGCCTGGCCGGTGGAAATGTTCATCTAAAAACGGATAATCCCCCGGAAATAGAGTTCGTGACTGATAATCTCAACAGGATTGCCGCGCCCGGCGAGAAATTATCCCTGGAGGTGAAAGCTTCCGATGATTACGGAATAGCAACCATCTCGATCGTCGCCGCGCCGCTCGACGCCGCGCAACCCGGCCGCCTGGTCAAGGATTGGCAATACATGGGTCCTCCTGGGATCAAGGCGCCCCCTAACGAACGCACGACTCTCCTGCTCGATCCATCTTTGTTCCTGCCGGGCGGCACTTATATTCTCACCGCACAGGCGACGGATTTCAACCCGACAGGTGCGCCGGGCAAGTCCAGGCCGATGGCAATCAGGATAAGGACGCCGTCCGAACTGGCGCTCCCGTCCGGAAACAGCATGGAGCACGCGTTCTCGCTCCTGCGCGAAACAATAGCGGAGCAGGAGAAGGCGAACGGCGCCACAGACAACCTGGCGATCCACGCCGAAGAGGCGCTGGACAGGCAGGGGATGTCCGGGCACAGGAAGACAATATCAGGGCGCCAGAACGCCGCACGCCTGAAGGCGGAACAGGCCGGGGCCGAATTCGAGAAACACGAGGACGGGCACCCCTACTCGTCCCGGCTGCGGACCCTGACAGCAAACGAGATGCAGCTTGTCATGGACAACGCGGCGCGGCTCGACGAAGCGGACGCGCAGTCGCTGCCCCCGCTGCTGAAGACGATCAAGAACCGGCAGAACTATATTCTCGCCGAGCTTACAAAACTGCTCGGCAGTATCAGGGCGCGCGAAACCGCGAAGCCGCCAACGAAAGCGAGCGCGGTCGAGGACCTGCAGCACCCGGCCCTCGCGGCCGGGCTCATGGAGCTGAAAGATGATCTGAAAGAATTCGCCAAGGATCAGAAGCGGATCATCGAGCAGAGCCGCACACTGGCCGACCAGGAACCTGAAGACCTCACCGATGCAGAGGAGCAGATACTCGGAGAACTCGCCCGCAAAGAGGCCGAATGGGCGTCGTTCTTCGAGGAAAAGCTCACGGATTTCAGTAAGCTGCCCATACAGGATTTTGCGGATGGCTCCATCTCCGAGGAACTCAACGAGGTGATCCAGGATGTCACGCTGGCTGCCGACGCACTCTACAGGAAGGCGGTCGAGATGGCAGTTCCGCAAGAGCAGTCCGGACTGGAGAACGCGGAGGAGCTTGTCAACAACCTCGAACGCTGGCTCGCGGACGCGCCGGACCGACTGAAATGGATGATGGAAGATCCCTTGACGCCAGCCCTGACGGCGCTGGCCGAACTGCCGTCGGAGCTTGAGGACATAGTGGGCGAGCTGCTGGATAAGGAAGAGGAGATGACCGATGACGTCGAGGACGCGTCCAGCTCCTGGCTCGACTCGATAGACAAGGGTGCCGGATGGGACGCGATGGACGGGCCTATTTCCAGCATGAGCGCCAAGGGAGTGACAGGAAACCTGCTGCCCAACGAGCAAGAGATCGGCGGGCGCTCAGGTGAAGGGCGCACCGGGCGCAGCCACGGGCAGATGGTGGAGGAGACTGCGGCCGGCAAGGAAGGGAGAAATACGCCCTCTCGGCTCACGCCCGGGCCTTTCGAACAGGGCAGCATCAAGGACGAATCGCAGGAGGAACCCGGCGGGGCGACGGGCGGCGGCAAGCTCTCCGGCTTCTCGGATGAGGGACTGAGAGGACCCACGCCGCCGCAAATGCTGCAACAGATGGCGCGCCTGGCCGACCGCCAGTCGGCGATAAGACAGGAAGCGGAAGTCCTGGCGCTGACCATAAGACAATACAACCTTCCCAGCGGGGACCTGGAAAACGCGATTGCACAGATGAAGAAACTCGAGCAGGCGGCTCGGGCCGGCGAGGGGCTGACTGTGCGCCAGTCGTTCAGCAGGGTAATGGACTCCCTGCGCGACACGGGCAGCACTGTGCGAATGGAAACGGGGCTCAAGAGAGAACAATTCCGCGTTCCGGAGAAGACAATGGCCGATATCATGACCGGCATAAGGGACGGGGCGCCCGCCGGCTACGAGGAGATGGTGAGCGCTTACTACCGCGCGTTGGCAACCAGATATTCCTTGCAAACTGATGCCGAATAACGATAATCTACTGAGTTTAAAACGTTACTATCCAGGTCATGCGCAAGAAATGCGGCGGGACAGGCTGTCCCCGCCCTACCTTTGGAATTCCTGGTAGGGCCGCACAGCCTGTGCGGCCGTCAAAACAGTATGACCTGAGTAGTCACTTCAAAACAACACAGGGGAATATCATGGCTTCAAAGAAGATGGTCGCGATTGAAAAGGACCGGGCGCGCAGGATGCAGTGGTGGCACGACGTCCGCTTCGGTATGTTCGTTCACTGGGGACTTTATTCGCAGCTCGGCAGGCACGAGTGGGTGATGAACCGCGAGCGCATTCCGGTGAAGGAATACGAAAAGCTGGCCGACACCTGGAAGCCGAAGACCCGTCCCGCCCGCGAATGGGCACGACTTGCGAAGAAGGCCGGCATGAAGTACATGGTGATGACCACCAAGCACCACGAGGGGTTCTGCCTGTGGGACACCAAGCTTACCGGCTACAACTCCGTGGCGCGCGGGCCGCGCCGCGACCTGGTGCGCGAATATGTAGAGGCCTGCCGCGAGTTCGGCCTGAAGGTCGGATTCTACTATTCCCTGATGGACTGGCATCACCCGGACGGCGCCCGGTGCTATGGCGACGAGCCGGCCAGGCGACGCTTCGTGGACTTCACCCAGGGGCTCGTGCGGGAGCTGATGAGCAACTATGGCAAGATAGACATCCTGTGGTACGACGTATCATGGCCGCTGCCCAGCCCCGAAAAATGGGAGAGCGCCAGGATGAATCGCAATGTGCTAAAGCTCCAGCCGGACATCATCATCAACAACCGCTCACAACTGCCTGAGGATTTCGGAACACCGGAAGAGCATATCAAGGCCGAGGCGGCAGGACGCGCCTGGGAAGCGTGCATGACCTTCAACGGGTCGTGGGGCTACATGCCCTGCGCGCCCGAGGAAGAGTGGCATTCAACCCGCAAGGTGCTCGACATGGTCAGACAGGTCACAGCCGGGGGCGGCAACCTTCTCCTCAACATCGGCCCGGCACCCGACGGTTCGGTTCCGCCCGAGGCGACCACGCGGCTGATCCCGGTCGGCAAGTGGCTGGCGAAAAATGGCGAGGCGGTCTACGGCAAGGTTGACAACGCCGTATTTGAATGGATGCCGCTGGGCAATTGGACAAGGAAGGGCAAGGCCGGCTACTTCTGGTGCAGCCGCTGGCCGGGAAGCGAGATCGTTATCGGCGGACTCCGCACGAAGGTGAAGAAGGCGTCTCTCCTTGAATCCGGAAAGCGAGTTGCTTTTGAACAGAGCCGCGAGCGCCTTATCCTCAAGGGACTGCCGCGGCAGAGCCCGGACAAGGTGGCTGGCATAACCGTGATTAAGATCGAGTTCGCGTCCGTTCCCGTGCAGAAGCTCGGATGCGGATGCGTGCTGCTGAAATGATAAACTCCTTGCATATCCATATCCTTTTCCTGTGCGTCGTAACGGCGGCTGGTGCGGAAAAGGGTGAAATCACACCACTCGCGCCTTCGCTTGTAGAAAACGGGGACTTCGAGACGGCCGACGCCAACGATCCTGGTCGGCCCGCGGGCTGGGCCATGCCGGACGGGCTGGGCGTGCAGTGGACCAATGCGCCGATCGGCGCCGACGGGGCGCCGCGCGGAAAGGCGATAAGGCTGGATACGCGCGTGTCCGAGAAAGATATGGTCGCCCGCTGGAAGGAGAAGGGCATAACGGAATGGAACATCCCTTCGCCCGCCGACGGCGCAGTGGCAGGAACATACGGGCTTTCCTTCTACTCACAGCCGATCAAGATTGAGACCGGCGTCACTTACCGCGTAGAGTTCGATTTTATGGGCCCGCCTGGCGGCGCCAAGGTATGGGTTCGTTGCTACGGCTTGTTTCATGATCGCATGCGAAGGCGCTATGAAACGGTGATCAACTGCAGAGGCGCGAAAGATAAGTGGACCACGTTCTCGAAGAATTTCTGCCCCACCCGGCTCAGGCCGGAGGTTACGGAGATGAAGGTAATGCTGTACGCCTACTGGCCCCCAAGCGTGTATTGGTTCGACAACGTGCGGATCACCGTTCAGCCTGAGGAGGACAGCAGGGATAAAACCTGAATCCCTGACGGGGTTTTCATCAAAAGCGAGCAACTATTCAGTCGCGCTGTTTTTGACGGCCGCACAAGCCCCGACTCCCGACTCTCCGCGAGGGCG
>CAYWJE010000222.1:0-6034 GCA_964458525.1 uncultured Verrucomicrobiota bacterium | reverse complement strand
TCAGGATCAAGACCGGGGAGTCCGGACATCTTGCACCTGATCGCAGATGCGCCCCTTGAAACCGGCAGGGATCGGTTGGCCTCTCACTCGAGAAAAACGCGAGAAAAAACCAGAAATACATTCTCTTTCATGAACAAGTTTGATAGAAGTACTGTCAACAGAAGGAGGTGCTGAATGGAACGAATTGTGCAGCAGTTGCAAGGCAAAAACGTTCTTGTTTCGGACGGCGCGTGGGGAACGCTGCTGCAGGAGAAGGGCCTGCAGCCAGGCGAGTGTCCGGAACTATGGTGCGTCACGCATCGGGCTGATGTCCTCGCAATAGCACAAGCTTACATAAATGCGGGCTCCGATATGATTCTGACCAACAGCTTCGGCGGCACCACCTTCAAGCTCGATTCATTCGGACTGGCGGATCGCGCCGACGAGATCAACTTCGCCGCTGCGGCCATTTCGCGCGAAGCCGCTGGCCCGGACAAGCACGTTCTCGGGTCAATGGGGCCGACGGGCAAGATGCTGCTCATGGGTGACGTCACCGAGAAGGAGTTGTACGACGCGTTCAGCCGCCAGGCTGCCGCGCTGGAAAAGGGCGGCGCCGATGCCGCGTGCATCGAGACCATGTCGGCGCTGGACGAGGCGGGTATAGCCATAAAAGCGGTTCGAGAGAACACGAGCCTGGAAATCATCTGCACCTTCACATTTGAGCGCACCATCAAGGGAGACTACAGGACGATGATGGGCGTTTCGCCCGCCGGGGCCGCTCTAGCCTGTATCGAAGCGGGCGCCCACATAATAGGCGCGAACTGCGGGAACGGGTTCGACAGGATGATTGAAGTCGTCCGGGAGATCCGCGCCGCTGCGCCGTCCGCCCCGATCCTGGTCCACGCAAACGCCGGGATGCCCATGATGCGTGAAGGTAAAATGTTCTTTCCCGATACTCCGGAAATGATGGCCGCTGCGGCGCCATCACTCATCGCGGCCGGCGCAAACATAATCGGCGGGTGCTGCGGCACGACTCCCGCGCACATCGCGGCCCTTGTGAAGGCGGTGAAAAAGAAAGTTTCGCGGTAACTACTTTTTTGAATCTGTGGGAGGGTCGGCGCCCGCCTGCAACGCTTGTGCGTAAGCACTGCGAGCAGGTTCCGCCGACGGCTTAGCTGAGTAGTTAGGATGCGTGTGCCGAACAACGATTAAAAAGTCAACACTTGAACCAAGGAGGATCGCGCCAATGCAAACATCCTTTTTTTCCAAAATCATTCTTCGCACGGCCGCGCTGATGTTTTTCGCGGTTTCATCCGCTCCCGCTGAACCCGCAGTTGAATCCGACGCCCCCGTCTGGCGCGAGGAATTTGAATCCATGCCCGCCGGGTGGGATGTGAAAACAAAGCCCAGGGTTAAATCCGCCGAATTCAGCGTTCAGAAGGATCGCTCGGCCGGACTCGATCTTCTGAATATGCGCGCCGACAATGCCAGCGGCACTTTGATGGTCACATTGAAAAAAATTGATCTCGAAAAGAACCCGATCCTGCGATGGCGATGGCGGGTGACGACCTTCCCGACGGGCGCCGACGGGCGCGAGTCGGCGAAGGACGACCAGGCCATCGGATTATACGTCAGTTACGGCGGAATGTTGAGGCAGCGCTCCGTGGCGTACAGGTGGGAAACCGAAACACCGGTTGGCGATGAAGGCACGGCGAAATACGCGGCGGGTGTGATGCAGGTGAAGTGGATCTGTCTGCGCAACAAGAACGACGGGGACGGCAAGACGTTTTTCATTGAGGAGCGGAATATCGCCGAAGATCTCAAAAAAGCGTTCGGAGAGGTTCCTAAAGAATTCGGGATAGGAATATCCTGCAACAGCCAATATACCGGCACAACAGCCGAAGCCCAGCTTGACTGGATCGAACTCCGCTCCGGGCCGTTACCGGGCGAGGCCGGGCGCGAAAGCAGCGAAGAAACAAAGAATTGATGAGTATTAACAAATCATGGAGAAAATCTCATGTCAAGGGAGATGAGGGTCGGAATAGTGGGCTGCGGGGGGATAGCGAGGGCGCACGCCGACGGATACAAGAGCGCGGGGCGCGCAAAGATAGTGATGGTCTATGATCCCGCGCATAAAGCAGCCAAGCGGCTGGCCGCCGAGACCGGAGCGACCGCAGCCGGGTCGCTTGCGGAAATGATTAAAGATGACCACTTGGATGCTGTGAGCATCTGCTCGCCGCCCGCCGCGCACATGGACAATTGCGCGCCGTTTCTCAAGGCGGGAATCCCGGTTCTGTGCGAGAAGCCCATCGAGGTCAATGCCGTGCGTGCCGCGCGACTCGCCGCTGTGGCACGGCGCAGTGGAACGATATTCATGACCGCCTTCTGTCACAGGTTTCACCCGTCCATCATCGAGCTGAAGAAACTGATCGGCAACGGACTGCTGGGCCGGCCGCTTTTGTTCCGCAATATTTTCGGGGGTTACTCGAAGCTCAAGGGGAATCACCGCACCAAGCCGGAGATATCGGGAGGCGGTTGTCTCGTGGATCACTGCGCGCATTCGGTGGACCTCTTCCGATTCCTGGTGGGCGAGCCCGCTTATGCCCAGGCGTTCGCTGGAAACATCATGCAGAAGTTGCGCATCGAGGATTTTGGCATGATCCATCTCGCGACGCGCGGGAATAAGGCCTTCGGCGAAATAACGGCAAGTTACTCGCTGAAGGGTTGCGGCAACTACGTGGAATGGTACGGCACGAAAGGACTCGCGATTATCAGCTACTGGAACGCTAGTCACCCTGACCTGACGTACAAGCTGGAACACGACAAGGAATGGACAACGGTTGACTGCTCCAGGCATCCTGGCCGGTTCGCAGGCGAAATCAGCCATTTTCTTGACTGCGCGGCGAAACGCCGCCAGCCTTCAATTACGGCGGACGATGGCCTGAAGGCCGCCAGAATAGCGCACGCGATTTATGCATCCGTGGCACGAGGCAGGCGCGTGGCCGTCAGGACGTGATGGAAAAAGGAGAATAATGCGTGGAATATGGGCCTTTGTACTTGCGCTGGCGTTGCTGTTAAACTGCGACCCGGCCCCCGCTGAAACTGCGAAAGCGGACCAGCCCCTGTTCCCGCTCCGGCTCGCGCTGCAGTGGCTGCCGCAGAGCCAGTTCGCCGGTTTCTACGTCGCCCGCGACAGGGGTTTTTACCGCGACGCTGGGCTGGACGTGACGCTGCTCCACACCGGGCCGGGGCCGTCGTCCCTCGACTATCTGGCCGAGGGCAAAGCCGACTTCGCAACGATGTTCCTGGCCGACGCAATAATGAAGTCCCGCACGCCTGTTCCTCTGGCGCAGGTAGCGCAAGTCTTGCGCCGCTCGAACTTGATGCTCGTCGCGTGGAAGGACGAGGGTATAGAAAAACCGTCCGATCTGGACGGGCGGCTCGTCAGCTACTGGCCCAACGCTTTTTCCGCTGCGTTCGAGACCTTCTTCGCCATCCATGAGATCAAGCCCGGATTCAGGCCGCAGAATTACACCGTGAACCTGTTCCTCAATCGCGGGGTGGCGGCCTGCGCCGCCATGTTCTATAACGAATATCACCGTATCTACCAGGCAGGGGTTGATCGCGACCGCCTCACGGTGTTCATGATGCGCGATTACGGCCTCGGCTTTCCGGAGGACGGCATTTACACCTCTGCGAAGAACGCACGGGAACACCCGGAAGCATGCGAAGCTCTTCGCCAAGCCACACTTGCCGGCTGGGAATATGCCGTGCAAAACAGAGAGGAAGCCGTTGAAGCGGTGCTTAGCGAATCGCGGCTTGTCGGAGTCCCGGCAAACAGGCCGCACACCCGCTGGATGCTGGACAACGTGCTGCTCTCAATATTCCCACCTGACGACGACGGCGAGCCGGGCAGACTCGATGCCGCCACGTACCGCGGCGTGGTCGGCATGCTCGACAAGGCCGAACTGGTTTCCGGCGCGCCATCCTTCGAGACCTTCGCCCCGTTCGAAAAGGAGCCGCAATGAAGGGTCATCGCACAATACGGGCGCGCATGATGGCGTGGGTTCTCGGCGTAACGGGCATGATCCTCGCGGGGGTCATGCTTTGGAGCTATTCTACATCGCGCGAGCGGATCAAGGCCGAGATGAAAGAAAAGGCCGTGTTCCTCGCCGACGGCGCCGCGCGCCGCATTGACGCCCAGCTTGGTGTGCTACAGGGCCTGGTTTCAGGCATGGCATTAAGCCTCGAGGCCCAGGACCTGCGCCTGCCGTTCGAGCAAGCGCACGCGATGCAGACACAGTGCATTCTCGACAATCCGGGTGTGTACGGATGCTGCCTCGCGCTGGAGCCGGACATGGCGCCCGAAGGCTGGCCGAACCTCGCCACCTACGCATATCGCAGCGGTAACGGGGTGGAATACACGGATCTTTCCGGACCGGACCATGTGCATACGCGCGTGGACTGGTACACCCTGCCCAAGTACCTCGGCAGGCCGGTGTGGAGCGAACCATATGAATGGGACGGCATCCTGATGGTTACCTATTCCGTTCCGATCCACGTCAATACCGCGGAAGGCCGGCGCTTCGCCGGCGTGGTGACCTGTGATCTGACCATTGACTGGATAAAGAAGCAGATCGCGGAGCTCCCACTTGGCGAGGACGGCTACGGCCTGCTGATGAGCCGGAACGGGACTTACGTATCGCATCCCATCCCGGAGCTTGTCCTCAACGAGACAATTTTCAGCATAGCCGAGGAGCGGGGCGACGAAGAGCTTCGCGCCGTGGGTCTGCGCATGGTCTCGGGAGAGTCGGGGATCATGCCGTTCGTCGGCTTCGTATCGGGAGAGCTGTCCTGGCTGGCCTTCACCCCGCTTCGCTCGGCGGACTGGATAATTGCAGCGCTCATCTCGTGGGACGAGATGAACGATGCCGTCGTGCATCTCAGCCGCAGGCAGGGAATAGTCGGAATAGCCGGGCTTCTCATGCTCGCGCTGGCCGTCGGGCTCATAGCCCGTTCGATCGCGCGGCCGATAAGCAGGCTTCGCGACGCTGCGGGCGTCCTGGCAGGGGGCAACCTTGACGCTGTCCTCCCTGTCCCGAAGGGACGCGACGAGATTGCCCACCTCACGCGCGCCTTCGGCGACATGCGCGACAGCCTCAAGCGCTACATCGCCGACCTGCGCGAGACCACCGCCGCACGCGAGCGGATGCTCGGAGAGCTGCGCGTCGCCCGCGACATACAGATGGGGCTCGTCCCCCGCGACTTCTCGCCCTTCCCGGAGTGCAAGGATCTCGACCTGTTCGCGCTGCTCGAGCCTGCCCGCGAGATCGGGGGCGACCTGTACGACTTCTTTCCGCTCGACGATGACAGGCTCGTGGTGGCAATCGGCGACGTTTCCGGGAAGGGCGTGCCCGCCGCCCTCTTCATGGCCGTCACGCGCAGCTTCATCCGGTCTGTGTTCAGATCGGAGTCCGACCCGGCGCGCGCCATGGAAACCATCAACAATGCTTTGACCGAGGGCAACGAATCCTGCATGTTTGTCACTCTCTTCTGCGCGGTGCTGCACATTTCCGACGGGCGCCTGGAGTTCGCGAACGCTGGACACAACCCCCCGCTCATCCGGCATCTGGACGGGCGTCTGGAGTGGGTCACCGACCCGCACGGCAGCATGGCGGGCGCCCTTCCGGGCTCCGCCTATACCACGGGAACGCTCATGCTCTCCGCGAAAGCAACTCTCGTCCTGTACACGGACGGCGTCACGGAAGCCATGAACGCCGCGGGCGGCATGTACGGCGAGGAGCGTCTGGCAGAGCACGTGCGGGCAATGGCAGACGGATGCCGGGAGATGACAGAATCCCTCGTCGCCGACATCAAGAAGTTCGCCACTGGGATCGAGCCTTCCGACGACATAACGGTTGTGATGCTGAGACGCGGGTGACACATTACTTATAACCTGAATCCGTGACGGGATTTGATTAAAACTGCGCAATCATTAACTATGGTCCTTCCGGGAATAGCGTGTGATTTTTCATTGACTCAAAACAGGAATCGA
>CAYWJE010000221.1:0-6128 GCA_964458525.1 uncultured Verrucomicrobiota bacterium | reverse complement strand
TCCGGCGGCGACACGGGCATGCGCGGAGGACGGAATTGAGCGGGCTCCAGCGGCGGGACATCGGGCGCGATCGGCGCGCGGGGACGAAAGATCGCGCAACCGGAGAGGAGGAGAAAGGCAAAGAGACAGAGCGACAAAGCGGCAAAGCGGGGGAAGAGAGTGGTAAAGGAATCAGGTCTCATCTTGCTCGGACTTTCCTGATAAAGCTGCTTAACATGCGTTTCATATCACAATCTGTTAGTAGATGTAACTTCCCATAAACTTAACACACGGGCACAGGATCACGAGCGTGGAGGCTTATGCCACGCTCATTCCATCATTGTGAACACACGCAAATTAACAAGGCCGCCGCCTGTATCGGCACGTTCTCCACGGCGCTCCCGCTCTCTTTTTCGCTCCTGCTCCGCATCATTCTCGTCCTCGTCCTTCGCTGGGGATTCTATGCTCTCGCCCCCCCCGGGCGTGGCGGTTGACGGCTCCGCCAAGCTCTCGCTGAGCGCCGTCCGCGCCGCGGCCAGCAAGGCGCTGGCGCTGAGCAAATTAAACGAGTCAGCCTTGCACAGCAAACTCTCATAAACGATGCTTCCGGAAGCTTGAATGGCGACCACGCAAGCCTGGGGATGCTCGGAAAGCGGCAAGAGAAGATCAATGTCCACAATTTCGCCGTTTCCTTCCACACTGAGGTTCGTGCCACCCTCCACCATCGCGACACCATTTGAATCCAGCAGCCTCAGGTAGAGCGAACCGGAATCCTGAAATCTCAAAATGCAGCGGAGGTCGGAATCCAGCAAATCGCGATCAATCTCGATGATCAGATAACCGGCCTCGGCCTCGACCTGTCCAGGCGTCGGCGCGCGCCAGCCGGTTGGGCTTACGGGCTGCCATTCTCCGCCTAACTTATAGGAAAAGAGCGTCCAATCGGGGCGAGGTCCCTCGTAAAACTCGCCGAACTCACCGGAGCAGAAGAGCGGATTCCCCCAATCGCAATAGAGATATGAGTCCGGCTGGAGGGACTCATCGGCGGCAGTCGTAAGCACGGAAGCAGAAACGAAGAGAGCAGAAATGATTAGAGAGAACTTGATTTTGCACATGGCGTGATTCTCCTGACGTTGGATGGAAACCAGCAATCGCGACCTTTATAGCGAACAACACGCCGGATGCAAGAAAAAAAATGTATTAAAACCAAGGGGCTTTTTCATTGGAGCCTCTTTCAGAACCTCTCGCGAGATGCGATGGCGCGCAATCCCCCATTGAAGGATACGACGTTTGCAAGCGATTCTGAAGGGCACCGCTTCCGCCTGCATTGCCTGTGGCGTAGCCACACCGCAGCAGGTCGTCGCCGCCGTCTGCATCGGGAGTTTTGCAGGGGCTCAAAGCAAAAACATAAGCCCATCATCCTGATTCGCGCATGTCGACAACGTTCAATTCCAGTCCTATTTTTCCCGCGTAGCGTGAGGGCGCGACCCTGAATGCCACGTCAACCGGACCTTCCGGCAGCTTGCGCCCGGCCATCTTGAACCACACCCCACGCCGCTCCGTTCCGTTTGAAGAGAACGTCAATTTGAGGTGCTTGTTAGCGACCGGTCTTGCATCCTTTATGGCAACGCCGCGAACCGCGAATATCGGCTCCGGGTTCCCCATTCCGAAGGGACCCATGCGGGAGAGCGATGCCAGCAGAGACTTATCGGCCTCGCTCAATCCGATCCAGGCGCTGATGCGCAGGACGGGGCGAAGATCGCGGGCGCTCAATTCGCGGGCCGCCGCATCGTTGAACGCCGTCTTAAAAAGCGCAAAGGCGCCTGGTTTAACCTCGAGCCCGGCCGCCATTTCATGGCCGCCGAAAGCGGCCAGGTGTTCATGGCACTCGGCAAGTCCCTTCAAAAGATGGTATCCCTCGATGCCTCGCGAAGACCCGCGCCCGCCGCCGTCCTCGTCAAGCGCCACGACCGCCACCGGGCGCGAAAAGACCGCCGCCAGACGCGATGCGACTATGCCGATCACGCCAGGGTGCCAGCCCGCCCTGCCTACAACCAGCCCGAAGTGCTTCGTCGGATCGAACCACGTCCTGATCTCGGCTTCAGCATCACGTTGTATTGCTCTCTCGATGACCTGCCGCTCACGGTTTGCGGCGTCAAGCTGGACGGCCAGTTCTTTTGCGCGCGAATCATCTTCGGTGAGAAGAAGCTCGAGCGCGGCCTCCGGCGAGCCGACGCGCCCAGCCGCGTTGAGCCTCGGCGCGAGCAGGTAGCCGATATGGAACGTGTTGATCTCTCCCACGATTCCGGCAATCTCGCACAGCTCGCGCAGGCCCGCCTTGCAGTTCCGCGCGAACCGCGACAATCCATGGCTCACCAGCGTCCTATTCTCGCCGAGCAGCGGCACTATATCCGCCACCGTGCCAAGCGCTACCCATCCCAGGTAATTCCGGAGGTCGGTATCGCGGGCGAGGGATTGGTTCCTGTCCCGCCCCATCTTCACGAGTGCGTGGCAGAGTTTGAACACCACCCCCACCCCGGCCAGAGCCTTCATTGACTCGTCATCGCCGAGTTTGGGGTTAACAACGGCAAATGCCGCGCAAGGTGATCCGGCTGACTCGTGATGATCCGTTATCACCACGTCAATTCCCATGGCGGCAGCGGCGGCGACAGCCTCATCGGCGTTCGTTCCGCAGTCAACAGTGATAAGAAGCCTCGGATGGCAGGCGGCCGCGCACTTGTTGAGGGCTTCCAACGTCAGTCCATAGCCATCAGCCCCGCGGCTAGGAAGGAAGATAGGCACGTTGCCGGCTCCGAGCCGGTCCAGCACGGTTGACAACAAGCCGGAGCTGGTTATGCCGTCAACATCATAGTCGCCGAAAATGGCGATAGTCTCGCCATCCTCGATGGCCCGCCATATTCGACGGGAGGCCGACTCAATGGCGGGCAGCAGAAATGGGTCGCCGAGATCTGCAAGTCGCGGATTCAGAAAGCGTTCGACGTCATCGGTCGAGCCTATGCCCAGGGCGCAGATCGCCCGCGCGGCTGCAAGGTGCAGATCGAACCGCCGCGCAGTTGCCGCGGCGAGCGAATCGTCCGATTCAACGGTTCTCCACACCTTCAACGCTTCGGCGCTCCCGTCTGCGCCGGCTTCTTGCGCCGGAGCATCAACACGGTGGGAGTCGCTATAAAGATCGTAGAATAGGTGCCTATTATCACGCCTATAACGAACACCAGCGCGAAGTCATTGATGGCGCCGCCGCCGAATATGAACAGCAGAACAACAGCGAGGAAAGTGGTCAGGCTCGTGATAATTGTCCGACTCAGCGTCTCGTTGATGCTCATGTTGCACAGTTGGGGAAAGGACTTGTCCCTGTAGCGCTGCGTGTTTTCTCTTATCCTGTCGAAAATAACGATCGTGTCGTTCACAGAGTAGCCAATGATCGCCAGCAGCGCTGCAAGGATGAGCATATTGATCTGTCTTCCAAGCAGGCTGTATATCCCGACACAGACCAGCACGTCGTGGACAAGGGCCACAATTGCGCCCAACGCGAAGGCGAACTCGAAACGGAGGGAGATATAGACGATCATTCCGAGCAGCGCCAGCAACAGAGCAGTTGCCGCCCTTCTCGCCATCTCCATTCCCATCTGGGGTCCCACGTTCTCCTCGCTCAGGACCTGCAGGCCGGCGACGGCCGAAGCAAGGGCTTCCTTGGCCTTGTCACCTGCATCGAACGCCACGCGGACAAGCAGAAACTCTGAATCCTTATCCAGTTCCTTCTGATACTGGATATGAGCATCGCCTACTCCCGCGAGGTCCAGCGCTTTACGCACATCATCCACTGCCGGCTTTTCGGTGAATGAGAAGGTTATGGCAGTGCCGCCCGTGAAGTCGGTGCCAAGCACGGCGCTCGGATCGGACGCTCCGCGCACGAATATGAAGGCCCATGTCCCCATGATAAGCGCCATGGATAAAATAAATGCGCCCTTCCACATCCCGATGAAATCAACTTTTGTTGACTTAATGACGTTGAACATTTTCAGAGAAGCGTTCGGCTTGATCGAAGCAATGGCATTCAAGATCAATCTCGTTACAACGAGCGCCGTGTACATGCTCACCAAAATTCCGGCGGTAAGCGTCACGCCGAAGCCGCGGACCGGACCGGTTCCGAAAATGAAGAGTATGATTGCCGAGATAATCGTCGTGAGATTGGAATCCACGATGGTCGTAAACGCCTTGTGATAGCCGGCTGCCACTGAGGCGCCAATCCGCTTACCAAGGGCCTGTTCCTCGCGAATGCGCTCGAAGATAAGAACATTGGCGTCAACAGCCATGCCGATGGTCAGCGCTATTCCGGCGATACCCGGCAGGGTGAGCACGGGCATGACCATCCCTCTTCCTGAGCTGGCGACATCGCCCGCGAATATGCTCATGATCCCCGCAGCGATCACCATTCCCAGGGGAAGCAGCAGGATATTGAACAGCAGCCCGATATCGGCCACCACGCCAGCAAGAAGATAATAGGCGACCATGAAAACGACAACCGAAATGCACGCGTAGATTGTCGCGCGAACTCCGCTCTCGATTGAATCACGTCCCAGCGTGGGGTCAACGCTGCGCGACTCGACTATCCGCACGGGGGCGGGCAGGGAACCGGCCTTGAGGACTATGGAAAGGTTCTGCGCCTCCTGTAGCGTGAAATCGCCCTCTATAACAGCCTCGCCGCCGTATATGGCCGTCTTGATGAACGGGGCGGAGTAAAGGGTTCCATCCAGAATTATGGCCATGTAGCGGTGCCCCTCGGTGCTGGGATTGCGCTCGCCGCCGGGTGCGTAGTCCTTCGTAATCCTCGCGAACTGCCTGGTGCCCTTTGAATCGAACTTGAGCGTAACGTATGGACGGCCCATGGGATCATACTGGTAGCCGGCTGACTTGATAGTGTCCCCGCGCATTTCGTAGCGCTGTCGCACTAAATATGGCATAAAGAACTCGGTGCCGTCCATCAACTCGCTTTTCAGCATGAACTGGAAGCCGGTCGGCGCCTGAAAGCTCTTCAGTGACTGTCGAAAATCGCGGTCGAACGCCTCGTCCGGCACGACATCCTTATCGCGTCTGTAAAGGCTGCGCTTCCGCCCGTCAGAATCAACCGTTACGATCTTGAATCCGTGCGGGGCAAGCCCCTTCTCAAACAGAGACGCAACGAGTTTGTCATTGCTCTCGTGGACCATGCTGAATTCGAGGAAGGCGGCGCTCTGGATCAGGTCCCGCGCGCGATCACGATCGGCCTCCTTCAGGCCTGGAATCTGGACGACCACCCTGTTGTTCTTCTCCGGGTAGATCATGGGCTCGGAGACGCCAAGGGCGTCAACGCGGTTGCGAATGATCTCCAGCGCCTGCGCCTGCGCGCGCCTGACCGCGTCCGCAAGATGCCCGGGCATCTGTTCTTCCGGCAGATCCGGCGACTGCTCCCGAATCTGCTTCTCAAGTTCCGTCTCGTCCATCTGCACCGTGAAACTCGTTCCGCCGCGCAGATCCAGGCCCAGCCTGACTTTCTTGTTGAGCGGAAGCACCACCGCAAGCGACCACGCGGTGAGTCCGGCGAGAAGCAACCATTTCCATGGGGCGTGTTTATCCGTCATAATATTACTCCTTCTGATCGCCGGAAACATCTTCGTCCTTGTCCAGCACCCGGGTGACGGATGCGCGAACGACGTCTATCTTTGTATTGTCCGCTATCTTTATGGTGAACACCTGGTCCTTGATGTTGGTCACTGTTCCCAGCAGGCCGCCGCCGAATAGCACGCGATCACCGCTTTTGACGCTGCTCACCATGTTCTTCCGTTCCCTCTCCTTGCGCTGTTGCGGACGGATCAGCATGAAGTAGAAAAGGGCAACCATTATCAGCAGCCAGCCTATCATCAGTCCCTGCGACTGACCGCTCTGGGCGCCGCCGCCGGGCGCTCCCATCATTCCTGCCATAAAAACTGCGTTTATTCCCGCGATTGTCATTTTGCCTCCTTTTTCTGGTTGAATTTGAGTCCGCAGCAGTTCTTTCTGAATTCGTCAAAAGTCCCGTTCCCAATGGAAAGCCTCAGCTCTCGCATGAATTCCATGTAGCGGAACAGGTTATGAAACGTCAACAAGTTGTGCCC
>CAYWJE010000220.1:0-6147 GCA_964458525.1 uncultured Verrucomicrobiota bacterium | reverse complement strand
GTTCAGGGTTTTCCAGGCTTCCTGGATGCTTTTCTTTTCTTCTCAATTTCAGTTAATGGAAATAAATGGCAACTACTCAGCTTGCGTGTGATTTGCGGGAACAGAGAGCACAATATGGAGAAAACAAGCGGGGACAACGTATTTCTGAAAGGGCGCGCCCTTCCAGAAAACGCTGCCCCGCTACGTTGGCCATCACAGACCATGAGCGGAACCGCAAGATTTTGGCATGGTTCAAAACAAACGCCTTTTGCGTGACAGGTAGGGACGGACAGCCGTGTCCGTCCGTCCGAATTCGGCGGGACAAACCCAGACTTCACCCAAAAGCATCCGCAGGCTAAGGCGTTGCGCAAGAAGGTTTTGCAGAAGAACAGGGCTTTATCCGTTGAGTGGATTCCTTTTCTTCATATAGACGATCAGAATTGAAAGATCTGCCGGCGTGATTCCGGGAATCCGCGATGCCTGACCGAGATTTTCCGGTCGAACAATCTCAAACTTCTGCCTGGCTTCAATTCTGAGCGATGGCACCACGCCGTATTCTATGCCGCCGGGTATCGCGACTGCCTCCATTTTGTTGATCCGCTTAATCTCATCTTCTTCCCTTCGAAGATAGCCGGCATACTTCACTTCCGCCTCTATGGCCCTCATCAATGCCGGCGCTAAGTCCTGACGGCTGCCCTCTAGGTCAATATAATTTGTTCCCGGCCGACAAAGCGTCTGCGCCATTGACCGACCCTTCATAAAAGAGGTGTAAAGACGCTTGATCTCTTTCTCTTGAATTTCCAGCCATTCTTGCAGTTCATCGAGTTCGAAAGCATTGAGAATTCCCAGTTCCTTTGCTTGAGAGAACAGTCTGACATGGGCATTGTCCTGACGCAGCAGCAGCCGATGCTCGGCCCGCGATGTGAACATGCGATATGGCTCATCAATACCCTTTGTCACGAGATCGTCAACCAGCACTCCAATATAGGCTTCCGTCCTGCTCAAAATGAATGGATTCCCTTCTCGAACGCGTCGAGCGGCATTGATCCCAGCCACAAAACCCTGGGCCGCCGCTTCTTCGTAGCCGGTCGTTCCATTGATTTGTCCAGCCAGAAACAATCCCCTTACGCTCCTGTATTCAAGCGTGTGGCGCAGGTCTCTGGGATCACAGAGGTCATACTCAATAGCGTATCCTGGTTTAATCATTTCCGCTCTCTCAAGCCCCGGAATGCTGTGAACCATTTCAAGTTGAACGGATTCAGGCAGACTGTTCGAGATGCCGTTTGGATACCACTCATCGGAATCGCGCTGCTGCGGCTCAAGAAATACATGATGCGAACCATGATCCGGGAATTTGACGATTTTGTCTTCAACGGAGGGACAATAGCGAACGCCTGTTCCTTGTATCAACCCGCCATATAAGGCGCTTTGCTCAAGATTGGACTTGATTATCTCGTGGGTAACTGATGTTGTGTGTGTTAGATAGCAGTCCATTTGATCTAAACCTGGAACCCAAGGCCGCATGATCGTCTCAAAATGTTCCACGTGGAACATTGATGTGGAATTTGAAAGAAATTTGGACTCCTCTCCGGCACAATGATGCCGCCAGTCCTGTTGCGCCGCCCGGGAAAACAATGCTGGCGGCACCTCTCCGGGCTGAATCTTCATTTTATCAAAGTCGAGACTGTCCTTTTTAAGACGCGGAGGCGTTCCGGTCTTGAATCTCGATATTCTGAGACCAAGTCTTTTTAATGCCTCAACAAGCCTGCAGGATGCATCCTCGCCCCTGCGGCCACCCGTGACAGAGCTCTTGCCTACGTATGTCATGCCGTTCAAAAAGGTGCCCGGCGCCAAAACAACTGCGTCGCTCGATATTTTTGAGCCATTCCGAAGCTCCACACCCTTTGCGGCACCCCCAGCACAAGGAATATCAACAACCTCTCCCTCCAAAAGAGAAAGATTTCTTGTGTTTTCGACAATGGCCCGCATTCTCGCGCTGAACACCTTTTCATCGCATTGCGCGCGACATGCTTGAACAGCCGGACCCTTTCTCATATTCAGCATTCTGAATTGGATCCCGGAATAATCGGCATTTCGTCCTATTTCTCCGCCCAGTACATCAAGCTCGGAAACCAGATGCGATTTTCCAATTCCGCCAATGGACGGATTACAGGACATGCGGGACAGCGCAGCTCTGTCCATCGTCATCAGGGCTGTCCTGACACCCATCCGCGCAGCTACCAAGGCCGCCTCACATCCGGCATGCCCGCCGCCAACGACAATGACATCATAGTCATATTTCTTCATATCTTCCGTAATTCACTTCCCGATGCAGAACCGGCTGAAAATCGTGTCCAGCATATCATCCGAATAGCTCCTGCCCAGGATTCGTCCCACACTCTGGGCCGCACTGCGCAAGCACGAGACTGCAACCGCTTCATCCTGCACAACGCCCATTCCAAGCACAGCATCAACATCAGATAACGCAGAAGCAAGAATAGCTCGATGTCGTTCTGATATAACGCCATGTGACGATGCTACACCGGAAACATCGAGTTGCTGAATGATCATTTCCTTCAACTCATTGATTCCATCTCCGGTAATACACGATATTAATAATGACACAAATTCTTTAATATCTGATGGATATGTTGTTACATGTAAATCAGACTTGTTCAGCGCCACAATTGTCTTGCCGGATCTCGCGCCATCAAGCAAGGAACGATCCGTTTCGTCCATCTGTTGAGAGCAGTCAATTAGATGAACGCGGATGTCGGCCCTTGCAACTTGTTGCCTTGCGCGGTTGATACCATGCGCCTCAATTTCCGATTCCGGGTCCCTGAGACCCGCAGTGTCCACCAGACGTATGGGAATCCCATTAATAATTATTGCCTCTTCAATTGTATCTCTCGTGGTACCCGGTGTTTGCGACACAATAGCCCTGTCTTTTCCAAGCAGATGATTAAGAAGCGATGATTTGCCCGTGTTGGGCCTTCCAGTTATGACAACGATAGCGCCATCACGAAGCAGGTGGCCTTCTTCCCACGTCGCCAGTGCCCGCTCTATTTGAGCTCTCGCCAGCTTGAGGCTTTCAAACGTCTGCTCTCGACTGATCTCATCCCCATCCTGGTCGGCGAAGTCAAGACGCGATTCCATCTCCGCAATCCGGTTGATGAGATTATCATAGATTGCGCCGAAGACACAGCTCAAGCGTCCTTCGAGCTGCTCCATTGCGCTCTGCGCCGCCCTATCGGACCGTGCCTTTATAAGGTCGAGCACGGCTTCGGCCTGGAGGAGGTCTATTCTTCCATTCAGAAATGCGCGTTTCGTGAACTCACCCGGCTCGGACGGCTTCGCCCCTCTTTCCAAAACGCACCTCAGCACACGGCGCGCGCTCACTGTTCCGCCATGACACTGGATTTCCACCACGTCTTCCCTGGTATAACTATGCGGTGCGCGCATGACCAGGAGCAAAACCTCGTCAATTGACGAGTTATCCGCATGGATCTTTCCGTGCAGGACTTTTCGGTCAGGCTGCTGCGAGGGGGGAGGTCCGGACGACCTGAATATGCCGTCGGCGATTTTAATCGCTCCGGACCCCGACATCCTAACAATGGCGATCCCCGCCTCGCCTGGGGCAGTTGCTATTCCCGCAATGATGTGATCGTTTATTGAACAGTCCATTTAGATTTTCCTGTCGCATTTATTCGACGGTTCATTAATATAGACCTGCCGCACAAAACTATCAATCAAGTTGAAAAGGAGTTTATGGATTCATCCACATCTAATCGTAAAGTCGCGGTGGTCGGAGCCGGAGCTGTCGGTTCAACGTTCTGCTACGCTCTGGCCCAGAGCGGACTGGCCGACGAGATTGTGCTGATAGATAAGAACAATGACTTGGCCATGGGCCAGGCGCTTGACCTCGTTCACGGGCGGCCTTTTTTTCCCGCCGTACTGATTCGTGTTGGAACACAAGCCGACTTTGCCGACGCCGACCTGATTGTCATAACCGCGGGAGCTGCCCAGCGCCCCGGAGAGTCACGTCTCGACCTTTGTAAAAGAAATGCTGACGTGGTGAGTGCCGTCGTAACGCAAATTGTCGTCCAGAACTCCAAAGCCGTTATGCTGGTCGTTACGAATCCGGTGGACATTATGACCCGGGTCGCTCTCAAACATAGCAAGTGGGAGCGGTCCCGCGTCATTGGATCAGGCACCGTCCTGGATAGCGCACGCCTGCGATATCTGCTCGCCGCCCATTGCGGGGTTGATGTTCATAATGTCCACGGTTATGTTCTGGGAGAGCATGGAGACAGCGAGTTTACGGCATGGTCCATGACGCATGTTGCCGGTATGCAACTCGATGAATACTGTCCTGTCTGCGGAAGATGTTCCGATTGGAAAAAGGAACGCAGCCGCATCGAGCAGGAAGTCCGGGATTCCGCATATCATATCATCAATTACAAGGGCACAACATGTTTCGCTGTGGGGCTGGCGCTCGTGCGGATCGCCTCGGCTATCCTTCGTGCACAGCGAAGCGTTCTAACAGTCTCCACCATGCTGGACGGCGAATTCGGCATCCGGGATGTCTGCCTGGGCGTTCCATGCATAGTCTCCTCACGCGGCGCCGAGAAAATTATTGAAAGCAATCTTCCCGATCATGAACTCGCAGCGCTTCAAGCCTCGGCCGCCGCGTTGAGAAACATCATCGAACAGCAGGAGTTCTAAATATGGAAATCGCCATTCTCGCCGTCTTGATTCTCATTCTGGCGCTGCTCATCTTCCTCGCCGCGCGAGTCGCAAGAGATGCCCCCGATCGCTCCGAGCTGGCCGCGCTCCGGACGCGCGACAGCGATTTCCAGAACGCATCGAGGCAGTTGGACGAGAAGTCAGCGCTGATCGAGGAGCTCGGGACGGACAGGGCGAAGCTGGCTGCCGATCTCGAGAACGAAAAGCGCAGTGCCGCCGAAAAACTCTCCCTGCTCCAGGACGCGGAGAACAGGCTGAAGAAGGAATTCGAGAATCTCGCGAACAGGATCTTCGAGGACAGGGGCCGGAGCCTTACGGAACATAATCGCGAGCGCATCTCAGGACTGCTCCAGCCGTTCAAGGAGCAATTGGAGTCCTTCCGCCACCGCGTTGACGAGGTTCACAGGGACGACACAGATCGGTCGGCGCGCCTTCTCGAACAGGTGCGCCAGCTTCAGGAACTTAGCAACAGGGTTAGCGACGACGCGAACAACCTGGCGAAGGCCATCAAGGGAGACGCGAAGCGCCAGGGCGACTGGGGAGAATTCGTCGTCGAACGTATTTTTGAGGCTTCCGGTCTGGAGAACGGACGGGAATACATCAAGCAGGTCGTACTCCAGTCTGATGACCGGAGCCGCTTGAAGCCCGATTTCATTGTTCAGCTTCCCGGCGGCAAGTCAGTGATTGTGGATTCAAAAGTCTCACTCACGGCATACGACCGCTTTTGCGCCGCCGATGATGACCAGGAAAGACAGGTCGCCATGTCCGAACACATTCGTTCCGTCCGCAAGCATGTGAGCGAACTGAAGGAAAAAGATTACGCGAATCTCCTGGGCAACAAGACCCTCGACTTCGTCCTCATGTGCATACCGATCGAGCCGGCCTACCAGACTGCCTTGCACGCCGATCCCGATATCATCTACGAAACAGGCAGCCAGAACGTGGTCATCACCGGCCCGACGACATTGATGATAACGCTGAAACTGATCGCGCAGATATGGCGCCGCGAAAGGGAGAATCGCAATGCCGAGATCATAGCCGACAAGGCCGGCAGACTCTACGACCAGGTGAGCCTCATCATTGACGCCATGGATCTGGCCAAGAAGAGGCTCGGCGATGTTTCGGAGGCGTTCGATTCTGCGATGAGCCGGCTGAAACATGGCAAGGGCAATCTTGTCCGGCGCGTCGAAGAGCTGCGGCGGCTCGGCGCAAAGGTGAACAAGAGCATCTCCCAGGACGTTCTGGACCAGGCCACCTCCGATGAAGACACCACTCCTGAAGGCCTTCTCCCGACCGAGTGCCAGGCGAATGATTGAGCTTGCGCGCAACGACTGTCTCGCTATAATTCCCCGCAAGAATGAGCTTCAAGAATGCAAGAGAACTTATAATCAGTCCTTGAAAAAGGGTGTCAAGAAAAAAGAT